>JALEPA010000052.1 GCA_022766515.1 Lachnospiraceae bacterium
ACTAACTCTTGCAGCTGCTCGTGATCCCGTACTGTTAAAAAGCGGTTATCTTCCACTTTTTCTTCCCTATTGTTATGTGGTGTAGACATTTGCCAGATTCCCAAAACGATCAGCAGCACGACTACTGTCCCCGCAACAATCTTCCATCTTTTCTTACGCAAACTATTTTTCTCCCATAATATTATCGGGATGTCCTCTTCCTACCCTTCTGTAGAAAAAAGCATCCCGAATCCATTAGTCTTCTCTTTCATCACCCATGAAAAACAACGCTACCGTTCCCGGTCCGGTATGCGAACCGATCACCGTTCCAACGCTGTCAATGGTTACCTTATCTTTTAACTTTGGAAATATTTCCTCAATCAATTCCTTGACCTTAAGCGCATCTTCTAAGCAATCCGAATGGCTGATCGCACATTTTCCATCATATGCCGTTCCATTCTCTGCATGTTCCTCCATGCGTTTCACCAACTCGCGAATCACTTTCTTTTTCGTTCGTATCTTGGTGCGCGGAATCAATTTGCCTTCACGATTGATATTTAACAGTGGACAAATATTCAATGCATTTCCCAAAAATCCGCTTGCTGCAGAAATTCTTCCACCACGCACATAACTGGTAAGATCTGTAGAGAAAAACCAACTCTGTACACGCAAACGATTCTGCATTGCCCATTCATACAACTCTGTAATATCCTCTCCGGCATCCCTTTTATCTGCAAGATATTCCATAAACATTCCGTAGCCTGCGGAAGCACCCAGAGAATCCACTACATAGATCTTTCGATCCGGATAGCGTTCCTCCATCTCTGCCTTTGCGATATTTGCTGAATTCAGCACACCGGAAATTCCGGAAGATAATGTTACATGTAAAATATCTTTTCCTTGCTCTAAGGAAGGCTCCCAAAGTTCCTCAAACTGCTCTGCATTGACCTGAGAAGTCTCCGGCTCTGCCCCTTGTCGGATCTTTTCATAAAATTCATCAAAGGTGACAGACTGACCTAAGTCATCCTCAAACTCTTCCTGCCCGATATGATAATGAAAACAGGCATAACCAATGTTTCTGCTGTAGAAAAACTCCTTACTCCTGTCTGCTGTTGAACAGCAGGTGATCACATATGACATCATCTCACTCCTCCATTTCTATGGATCTTCCACCATGATTCTTTTTCATAAAATAGGCTGGGCGGCTTTGCAATTCTTGTAGAGCAAAGCGCCGGCTTTGCTCTTATTGGCCGATCGTGATCTTTGCTCCCTCTTCCGCTTCGCCCTTTGTGTCTAAAGCACTGCCATAGATGAACTTTTGCATTTTATCTACACTTTTTGATAATGGCTCCGGCAAAATGATCGACATTCCTCTTGCTCTCGTGATCTTATAGCCGCCCTCTACCGGAACATTCAAGGTATAGATTTTTTTATTAGCATCTCGGACTTTTACTGCCATTGCTATATAATTGACCAGATCGGATTTCTCGATATTGGTTGTCAACAAGGGCAGTATCTTTGGAATCATTGCAACAATCTCTAAAGTCGATTTATTAATGATCCTCTTATACAACGCTGTCATGACCGTACGATGGCGAAGTGTTCTGGCGAAATCTCCGTATTGACCATCACGCATGACATAACGCACTCTGGCAAATCCTAATGCCTGGTTACCATTCATGTGGTTTTTGCCAACAGATAAGGTATGATTGGAAGTATCCGAAATATAATTGGTACTATTTAAGTATTTTACCTCATCCTCATCCAAAGTTATGTCGATTCCTCCCACTGCATCCACAATTTCCTGGAAAGAATCAAAGTTCACAAGAACATAACCATCCACAGAAATACCAAAATTGGTTTTAATCGTTTTGATCAAGGACTTCATACCACCGTTGTGATATGCCGCATTGATCTTATTATCCGTATAACCAGGAATCTTGACATAGGAATCGCGCATGATCGATGTCAACTTAAGCTGATTATCCCGTTTATTAATGGTGGCGATCATAATACTATCTGTACGACCTCTTCCACCACCGATATTTTCTTCACCGCACAAAAGGATATTGACTACATCTTTTTGCGAAGACACTGCCTCTGCACTATCCAATTGGATACTTTCGGGATCCATTTCTTCCAGATTGCCTGTATTTTCATCCGTATCAAAATATTCCTGTGCAGCAGGAGTATCGTCTTCTTCCAATCCCTTTATGTTCATTTTATTGTAATAATAAGTGACTGCACCATAGGCACCGCCGCCAATCAACAACACAACGACCAGGATACCGATCAGTATTTTTCCCCACAATGGGATCTTCTTTCGTTTTTTGTCCGATGTCACCGTTTCCTCTTGTTTTTTCATGCACATTCCTTTCCCTGCTGTATGTCAGATCAGTTTTTGAAACTGTGAATTGGAGCCGGGATTCTTCCGCCTCGGTTAATAAAATCATCACAGCTAAACTGGTTGACCGGCATCACCGGTGCATAACCTAACAATCCACCAAACTCTACCATTTCACCGACTTTTTTGCCGATAACCGGAATGATACGAACTGCCGTTGTTTTCTGATTGATCATACCGATCGCCATCTCATCTGCAATAATACCGGAGATTGTCGTTGCCTTTGTATCTCCCGGAATAGCGATCATATCCAGACCAACGGAACATACACAAGTCATTGCCTCCAATTTCTCTAAAGTAAGCGCTCCTGCTGTCACGGCATCGATCATGCCCTGATCTTCACTGACCGGAATAAATGCTCCGCTCAAACCACCGACATAAGAAGACGCCATTACGCCACCTTTTTTGACCTGATCGTTTAAGA
>JALEPA010000054.1 GCA_022766515.1 Lachnospiraceae bacterium
TGGCAGTCTTTTGTCCACCGTCATCTGTTCCTGCAAAATCATCTTCCGTTCGATCAAAAAATGACCAATGTCCCTTTTTCAGATCCATAGTTCTACCTGCCCCTCCTGCAATTCATAGACTTTTTGCATCTCTTCCCGAAACTTTCTAAGCACAGGCTTGACTGCTCCGTCTGTCCCTTCTCTCTCTGTCCCATCTTCTCCCGTTACCGTATCAATATGTATTTCCAGCTTAGACAATGCCATATTCTCATCACATTCTATCTTCACTCCCTCCACCGTGATTCCATGCTTTCCACCAAGCTGTACGATCTGGTCAGCGATCTGTTGTTTGTAACGCTCTGCCACCATCTCCTTTTCCTTTCCTTCTGCGATCTGCAGCAGCTGTTGTAAATCCTCTCGATCGACCGCAAGCAGTGACTGCTCCAGTCTGGTCGTCCAGCCTTCCCCTTTTGTCCACAGCTGCAGCAACGGTGTAACCGTCAACAAAATCAAGATCAAGCCACTCAAAAATTGAAAATACTGCTGATAGTGTGGTCGGGTGATCAGGCTTCGCAAGACAGTCACGATCACGACAAAAATAACGATCTGCTGTACCCAATGCTCCATGTTCCTTCCTTTCTTCTGCGCTCTCCATTAAGTAGTCATTGTGCAAATGATCAAGATGGATAGAATAAACAACATCGCCCCGGTCGCAACAGCGCGGATCAACAGTTCTACCGCCTGCGAGACTGCTCCCAGACAACGAATGACTCTTTGGTCAGACACCGGCTGTACAACTGCCGCCACAAGCTGATACCCAAATTTCCATACGATCAGCTTTAATAGTGGTATTCCACAAAGTAAAACGATTGCCAGCACTCCTGTGATCCCCACAGCATTTTTGACCAGTCTTGCCGCGCACAACAGTGTGCCTGACACTGTGCTGATCGTATTGCCCACGCCGGGAAGTGCACTGCCTGCCTTGACCCAGACGGATCGTTCAACCTCGGCTGACACCGGGACGATCAATCCCTGTATGACATTGATTCCCATAACGATCCCTAGAACGGTCTTTAATGCCATTTTTAAGAAGTCGTACAATAGTTCTGCCATTTTGCTAAACATTTCCTCTTCCGATAATTCATTAGCGATCTTCAGCAAAAAAAATACATGGATCACAGGAATTGACAGCTTCACTAACAACACATTTGCCACTGTGATCACCACCAGGAAAAATTCATAATAGACCGTGCTTGCCGTCGCGCCCTGTGCAAAAGTCATGCTGATAAAATACGATGGTGTCAAAACCTTCATAAAGTCTACAAGATCTGTCAATGTCCCGACCGCCACCAAAGATACCTTGGCAAACGCAGATGTCAGCACGGCAAAAAACAACATATATACCCCATAGAATGCAGTCTCTGCCACTTGTTTTCCCTGTAGCAGTCTGGACAGATTGGTGATCACTGCCCCCATGACCGCAAGCAGCAGGATAAACAGATACATTCCTTTTTGCTGTTGAAGATCTGACAGGAGCCCCTGCAGCAATAAATTTCCTGCCTCCTGCACACTGCAGTGCATCTTCCCATTGACAATATCCGATACATACTGAGTAAAAGAAAAACTATTGTCCCCCAGCACGGAATCCAACATTTCCTGTATATCCTGCCCGGACAGTTCCTGAATCATGGCATCGGTATCTGTGTTCATCGTTATCCCCCCATCGTACCGATCAGATCGATCAGATTCTGCATGATCGGCATACTGACAGCCAACAACATGATCTTTCCAAAAAACTCAATCTGTCCGGCGATCGCTGCCGCCCCCGCATCCCGGCAAAGATCCGAACCAAACTCTGCCACATAGGCGATTCCGATCATTTTTAACAACACCGCCAAATAAAGCTTACCTTCTCCCAATGCTTGAGACATCTCTGTCACCGATGCTATAACGGCTTGTATCCTGGTCAATGACAGCCCTAACAGAAGCAGGCAGGACGCCAAAATGATCAGTAATGCATGACTGCCTTTTCCCTCTTTCAATACCAGTGCCAACACCGCACCCATGACACCGATCACTGCTACTTTGATCAAATCGTTTCATCTCCTCTTCCATCCACTGCCACTTACATGCCAACCTGAAACAAGGATTCTATCGTTTCAAACAACTCTTGAATGTAGGGCACGACCCACAACAGCACTAAGATCAAGCCTGCGAGACTGACCAAAAATGCCTGTTCCTCTCTGCCGGAATGTTTTAGAACCTGCCCAAGCACCGATACCAAAATACCTACCGCTGCTATTTTAAAGATCAAATTGATGGTCATATCTGCCTCCTCTCACTACGCTGTCCCTGCCGCATCCTATAAAAACAAAATGACCAAAAAGCACCCTGCCGTCAGGCTCACCACCCGACAGACCTTTGCCTTTTCCGCATATTCTTTCTGTGTTTTTTGATAGATATTTTGCAATCTTTTTTGGTGCATTTCCAACATTCTTAGCTGCCCGTTTCGATCAGTCTGTCCCAAACTTCTACCGACTTCCTGTAATATGTATCGCTCTTCCTGTCCCAAAAATCGTACACATTGTTTTTGCAGCTGCCTGCGGTTCAACTCTCGCCGCCATATTTCCCATAGCGGCATGGAATTTGTCCCAGTGATCTTCATCTGCATATTATGCCAAAACCCCCGAAAATAGGTACTTTCCTTTTCCAGAGTGCCAAAAATCTCTGCCATATCGCTCCCTGCGTATTGGATCTCTCCATATAATCGCTGCAGCAAGCCATCTAATTCCTCCTGGATCCGAATACGCCTTCCCCACATTCCCGACAGATACCACCCCAGACCAATACACCCCAAAAATACCAAACAACAACCTACGATACGAATCATTTCTGCCTTCCTTTCTGCATCACTCTCTGCCACATTGATCCATTCTTTTTCCTCGCTAAAACACTGCCTGCTACACAACCTTTTTTCTATCCTGCTGCACCAAAGCCTTGCAGGGACCGCATAACGGTGTTCCCGCTCCGTCATAGATTCCCTGCACCATGCCCGGATGGTGTCCCAGTACGACATACCGTCCAAAAAACTGCTCCCGAAATAACTTTACCATCGCTGATTTGCGTTGCAATTCTTCCCAATCAGCCCCATGAATCGTCGCTAAAATATGTACCCCACAGTGCATCGCATATTCCATTGCTGTCATGTCATCCTCAGAGCCGATCTCGTCCACAGCAATGACCTCCGGTGCCATCGAACGGACCAGCAGCATCATCCCTTCCGCTTTAGGGCAGCCGTCCAAAATATCCGTCCGACATCCCAGAGTATTTTGAGGAATCCCACGAAAACAGGCTCCGATCTCAGATCTCTCATCCACAACGCCTACCGTGTAGGCTCTATCCATCCCCTCGCCGTCCGACAATAGACGGATCAAGTCTCTAAGAAGTGTCGTCTTACCGCCTCGTGGCGGGGACACTAAAAGGGTATTGTATAATCCCTGTTCTCCCTGCAAATAGGGAAGTAACCATGTGCCACACCCGATGACCTCATGCGCCAGGCGAATGTTGATACAGGAAATATACTTCATCCCCTTCGTAGCTCCCCGTTCTCTGACAAGCTGACCTGCCAGCCCAACGCGATGTCCGCCTCGGATCGTAATATACCCCTGTCCCATCTCCTCTTCATACGCATAACGCGAATAATTGCTGATATATTCGACCGCCTCCTTCATTTCCTCCCCGCCTGTTACATATCCCAAAGACTGCTCTCCCGTCAGAAAGCCATGCCCGGAAAGAAACAGTTCTTTTTCTCCGTACTGTAAGATCACCGGCTTGTGTACTCGCAGACGGATCTCCTGCAAACGGTCCCAGTCCATATCTAACCTCTCAAATAATCTGCGGATCTGTAACGGTAAGATCCTCATGATCTCCATTTCCATACATAACTCCTCATTTCTGTGCGGCTTCGCTGCCTGTCCCCCAACCTGTCTTATTTATATTTATGCTGCCTGTCCTTCTTTATGCCAATACTTTTTAAAGAACAAAGAGTCGCTTGCGACTCT
>JALEPA010000111.1 GCA_022766515.1 Lachnospiraceae bacterium
TCCAGACCCGGGTAATGATACCCCAGCGCATACACCGCAATCCCGGCATAAAAATCCAGATATTTCTTTCCGTCCGAGTCATACAGATACATTCCGTCCCCGTGATCAAGCACAATCGGATACCGGTTGTACGTGTGTAAAAGTGCTGCCTCCGCACGTTCCATGATCTGTTTTGTCTTCATTTCCATCACACAAAATACCTCTCTCCGTCATTATTCAGAATTGCCGTGCCGATTCCTCTGTTTGTGAAAATTTCAAGCAGCAGACAATGCGGAATTCTTCCGTCCATAATATGCACGCGCGACACACCGCTTTGAATCGCATCCATGCAGTTATTCAGTTTCGGAAGCATCCCTCCGCCGATATTTCCACCACCGATCAGTTCTTCCATCTGTGCCAGACTCAGCTCCGAAATCAACGTCGACGGATCTGCGGGATCTTTGTACACACCTTCTACGTCTGTCAGGAATGCAAGCTTTTCCGCTTTTACCGCCTTTGCCACCGCACACGCCGCGTCATCCGCATTGATATTATAGCTGTTGCATACATCATCAAAACCAATCGGGCAGACAATCGGCAGGAAATCCTTTTCCAGCAGGTCATACAAAATTTTCGGATTCACCTGCGTAATTTCTCCGACATAACCGATATCCTGGCCGTTATGCGTTTTCCGTTCCGCCTTTAACAGGCCTCCGTCTTTTCCGGAAATGCCCACTGCCTTTACTCCAAGCTGCATTACCATCTGTACCAGGCTCTTATTGACCTTATTTAATACCATTTCCGCCAGTTCCATGGTCGGTTCATCCGTCACACGCAAACCGCCCACAAATTTCGGCTCCATTCCGACTTTTTTCACCCAGCGGCTGATTTCCTTTCCGCCGCCATGCACAATAATCGGTTTAAACCCGACCAGCTTCAGCAGCACCACATCTTTGATTACACTGAATTTCAGATTCTCGTCCGCCATCGCGCTTCCGCCGTATTTGACAACAATAATCTTTCGGTTAAAGCGCTGAATGTAGGGTAAAGCTTCAATCAGCACTTCCGCTTTTTCCAGAATTTTTTCATCTACCATTTTCTGCTCCTTCCCTCAGCTGCGGTAATCGCCGTTGATTCTGACATAGTCATAGGTCAGATCACAGCCGTACGCAACCGCCTCAAATTCCCCCATTTTCACATCGCAGACTGCCGTCACTTCCTCCTGCGAAAGAATCTCGGTCGCAAATTCCTCACTGTAACCGGTATCAGTGCCGTTTTCCACAATTTTTAAACTTCCGGCACTGCTTGTAAGCCAGATATCCACCTTCTCCGGATCAAACTGGGCACCGGAATATCCCATCGCACATAAAATCCGTCCCCAATTGGCGTCATGCCCGAAAACTGCCGCTTTGGTCAGGCTTGAACAAATCACCGATTTTGCCAGTGTACGCGCCTGCGCCTTACTTTCGGCCCCCTTGACGTGCGCCATAAACAGGCATGTAGCGCCTTCCCCGTCTCCGGCAATCATCTTGCTCAATTCCGTCATCACTTTATGCAGCGCAGCACAGAAGCAGTCGTACGCTTCGCCTTCCGCCGTAATTTCCGCGTTCCCGGCCTGCCCGTTTGCAAGAAGCAAAACACTGTCATTGGTTGAAGTATCCCCGTCCACCGAAATCATGTTGAACGTATCTGCCACATCATCGCTCAGTGCTTTTTGCAGCATTGTATGCGAAATGGCCGCATCCGTTGTCACAAAGCAGAGCATGGTTGCCATATTCGGATGAATCATCCCGGAGCCCTTGCACATTCCGGCAACCGTCACAGTTTTTCCGTCCAGTTCCACTTCAACCGCAATCTCCTTCGGCTTTGTATCTGTCGTCATAATGGCAGCTGCCGCGCAGGCTGCAGCCTCTCTGCCGTCCGCGAGTGCAGGAACCAGACTTTTAATTCCCGCTTTGATCTTTTCCATCGGCAGCTGTCTGCCGATCACCCCGGTTGATGCAACAAAAACCGCTTCCTTTGCAATCCCCAGCTGATCTGCCGCAGTCTGTGCCATATCTACACAGTACTGATATCCTTCCGCACCGGTACATGCATTGGCAACGCCGCTGTTCACTACGACCGCCTGCACATACGGCGACTGTTCCGTCACCAGTTTATCCCATTTTACCGGAGCGGCCTTTACCACATTCGTTGTAAATACACCGGCTCCCGTGCAGGGAACCGTGCTGTACACAAGCGCCATATCCTTTTTTTCCTTTTTAATCCCGGCCCACAGACCGGCAGCCAAAAAACCTTTCGGAGCTGTCACTCCTCCGTCAATCCGCTTCATTGCGTGCCTCCTCTTCTTTCTTTCCCCGCGTTTACGGCACCATCGGTACCTGCATCAGTCCGGTATTTTCCGGCAGACCAAACATTAAGTTCATGTTCTGGATCGCCTGACCTGCTGCGCCCTTGACAACATTATCAATCGCACCCATCATAATGATCCTTCCGGTTCTCTCATCAATCTTGAAGTTGACATCTACAAAATTGCTGCCCTCTACCCAACGGGTCTCCGGATAGACATCTTTGTCTAACACACGCACAAAATATTCCTTCTCATAATACTTGTCATATACGGCTTTCACTTCCTCATAAGATAGTTTTTCGCGCAATGTCGCATAAGAAGTTGCCAAAATACCACGATTCATTGGGACCAGATGTGGGGTAAAGTTAATAAGGACCTCTTCTCCGGACGCATAGGACAACTGATCTTCAATCTCCGGCGTATGACGGTGAGAGGCAACACCATATGGCTTAATGCTCTCGTTTACTTCACAGTAAAGGTTCGCCACTTTGGCTCCTCTTCCGGCTCCGGAAGTACCTGATTTAGCATCGATGATGACCGTATTCATATCGATCAGTCCCTCTTTTGCCATCGGATAGATGGATAATGTAGAACAAGTTGGGAAACAGCCCGGATTAGCGATCAAACGCGCCTTCTTAATGTCCTCGCGGTTGACTTCACACAAGCCGTACACTGCTTCTTCGATAAACTGTGGACTCTGATGCTTGATACCATACCATTTCTCATATTTTGCTACATCTTTAATACGAAAGTCTGCACTCAGATCAATGATCTTCGTCTTTGACAAAATGTCTTCATTGACCAGAGAGCCACACAAGCCCTGTGGTGTTGCGGTAAAGATCACATCTGCCTGCTCGGATAACTCGTCCATATTTTCGCCCATGCATTTAGCATCGACAAGATTCACCATGTTACCAAACACGCTGCTGTATTTTTCATCTACATAGGAGCGGGAACCGTACCAAACGATCTCTGCCTCCGGATGCTGCAACAAAATTCTGACCAATTCCTGTCCGGCATATCCGGTGGAACCTATAATACCTACTTTTATCATGGTAAATTTCACTCCTCTTTTTGGTTTCCTTTTGGGTTAAAAACTCCATTGAAATGTTATTATACGCCAATCTTATTTCATATGCAATACAATTTTGTGTTTTTATGCAATATTTCTTATAAATATTCATAATTTCGATTGTCAAATGCTATATTATTCACTTTTTAGCATTATTTTATAATTTTATATTGCATAATTATTCATAATCATGTATATTTATTACCGACCTGATATTTTGCAGTTATTTCTAAATAGAAATGGTTTGCAAAAGACAGCGATTGTGTTTATACTATAAACAGTGTGGCTGATCGCCACAAAAAAGATTACATAAGCCGTTATTTCGGCGGAATGGAGGAAACTATGAAGGAAAAAGTTATTCTTGCTTATTCAGGCGGACTTGACACCACAGCAATCATTCCTTGGTTAAAGGAAAACTACGATTATGAAGTAATTTGCGTGTGTATCGATGTTGGACAGGAAAGTGAGTTAGACGGTCTGGAGGAGCGCGCAAAATCATGTGGTGCTGCAAAATTATATATTGAGGATGTCATCGATGAATTTTGTGATGATTATGTTGTTCCTTGTGTACAGGCAAATGCAATTTATGAGAACAAGTATCTTCTCGGAACATCTATGGCTCGCCCATTGATCGCTAAGAGATTGGTAGAGATCGCTCGTAAAGAGGGTGCAACCGCTATCTGTCACGGTGCAACAGGTAAAGGAAACGATCAGGTTCGTTTTGAGCTTGGTATCAAAGCATTAGCTCCTGATCTTAAGATCATCGCTGCATGGAGAGATCCTAACTGGACAATGGATTCCCGTGAGTCTGAGATCGAGTATTGCCGTCAGCATGGTATTAATCTTCCATTTTCCGCTGACAACAGCTACAGCCGTGACCGTAACCTGTGGCACATCAGCCATGAAGGTCTTGAGTTGGAAGATCCTGCAAATGCACCTGATTATGATCATTTGCTCGTACTTGGAACTTACCCAGAGAAAGCTCCTGATGAGGGAGAGATCGTTACAATGACATTCGAGCAGGGTGTTCCTAAGTCTGTAAACGGTAAAGAAATGAAAGTATCTGACATCATCCGCACATTAAACAAACTTGGCGGAAAGCATGGTGTTGGTATCGTTGATATCGTTGAGAACCGTGTTGTTGGTATGAAGTCTCGTGGTGTATATGAGACTCCGGGCGGAACAATCCTTATGGAAGCTCATCAGCAGCTTGAGGAGTTGATCCTTGACCGCGACACTTATACTGCTAAGAAGGATATGGGAAATAAATTCGCTGATATCGTATACGAAGGAAAATGGTTTACACCACTTCGTGAGGCAGAGCAGGCATTCATCGAGTCTACACAGAAATATGTGACAGGTGAAGTGAAGTTCAAACTTTACAAAGGTAACATCATCAAGATGGGAACTACTTCTCCATATTCTATTTACGATGAGGACATCGCTTCCTTCACAACCGGTGAACTTTACAACCACAAGGATGCAGAAGGATTCATCAATCTGTTTGGATTGTCTTCAAAGGTTCGCGCTATGAAAATGGGACCATTCGTTGAGTTAAACGATAAATAATAAAATGCGATTTTTCCGAAAGGATCAGAACGCGTAACATTTAGAAACGGGAAGATGAATTATCATCTTCCCTTTTTTTGAATCTATAAACTTTTTTCTTTTTTCAGTTCCTGTACCACTCTTCCGATCGGCAGTCCAACGACATTATAATAATCTCCTTCGATCCCCTGAATATTAGCAGCAAACGCTCCTTGAATCCCATATGCTCCTGCCTTATCCATCGGATCTTTGGTAGCGATATAAGCGCGGATCTCTTCATCCGTCATAGGATAAACCATTACTTTGGTCGTCTCATGAAAAGTGTTCGTATAAATTCTGTCTTCTCTCAAATAGGCAAGACAGACCCCGGTGTGAACCGTATGTGAAGTTCCCTGCAACCGGGAAAGCATCGCGAATGCCTCTTCTTCACCTTTGGGTTTGCCTAAAACGATCCCCTCCTGTGCGACTACCGTATCTGCTCCCAGCACAACGACCTGCTGCTCCGATAACGATTTCTTATCGTTTGCCTCCTTAAGCTGCTCTGCCACATAGCGTGCCTTTCGCTCCGAAAGAGCTTCCACCATCCGTACAGGATCCTGCTCGTCTATCGTTTCATCGACATCGCTTGGGATCACCTCATAGGCAATGCCTACCTGCTGTAACAATTCTCTCCTTCTTGGAGATCCTGACGCTAAGATTACTCTCATATTTCCTCTTTTCTTATTGTTTCCAAATACCACGCATCAATTCCGGATGTCCTTCCAAATGCGCATAGTCATTAAACCGATCCAAATAAAATCCATGCAATGTCTCGTCATAGTGGATCTGTGTAATGCTGCAATTTTCCAAAGAAGTGCCAAACTGCAACCGTCTGGCGAGATTGCCACCGAACAGGGCACTTAACAGCACCCGGATCACGCCACCGTGACATACGACAGCAATATGTTTCTTTCCGCTGTCGATCCATTCCTGCAGAACAGGCAGCAGACGATCCAGGACCCTCTCCCCGTTTTCTCCTGCCGGATAACTCATTTCTTCTACCGGGATGAAATACTCCTCTACCGCTGCCGGCACTGTTGTCTGTCGTTCCTTCTGAAAACTCTGTCCAAATGCCTTTTTCTGCGCCTCGTAATAGTCCTGATAAAACTGTTTTACCTCAGGATCCGGCCTTCCGGTCAATGCTCCGAAGTCCATTTCTGCCAATGCCGGACGAACCTGTAACTGCTCGATCAGTTCCGGACGATCTGCAAATGCGATCCGAGCAGTCTGCTCTGCGCGGATCAGATCACTGCAGTACAACGCATCTACCGGATAGTTTTGAAATCGTTTTCCGAGAAGCTTTGCCTGTTGTTCTCCGGTTTCTGCCAGCGGAACATTGACATTACAATCCGAACTGTTTTGTCGTCCATGTCGAATCAAATATACGATCATTTCTTCTCTCCTTGCAACAAATCAACGCGGTTATCCCAATAACCTATCGATCAGCGGAAGAAATCGCCTCGATCGCAACACTTCCTCCACGCACGACCTCAATGCGGTTAATAAAGGTCTGTCGGAACAACTCGATCATATCGTTATTTTTTTCCTCTGTCTTCACGCATTGTACTAATACTGTATTTTTATCATAATCAGTCACGGACAAATGGAAAGTCTGCACGATACGAAAAATCTCTTCTTTATCTTTCTCTGTACAGTTGCTGATCTTAATAAACAGCAATTCCTTTTTATGTACCGGGATATCCGTAAAATCAATAACCTTGATCACTTCGATACTACGGTTTAACTGCTTGATGATCTGCTCAAAAGTCAGATCGTCACAGGTCAATCCGATAGTCATTCGAGACATGGTATCATCTTCCGTCTTTCCCACTGTCAAAGTATCCAAGTTATAATTTTTTCCGGAAAACAATCCGGAGACTTTTGCCAATACACCGATTTGATTTTCCACATAAGCGGAAATCCATCTTTTCTTCTTTTCCATAGCTACCTCCAGTGCTTTACTCGTTGCTTACTATCTGCTAACAATCCATGATCATTTCATTCAATGGCTTTCCACCCGGAACCATCGGAGATACATTTGCCTCTCTATCGATGATAAACTCCAAAAGAGTCGGTGCATCCTTATGCTCCTTTGCAAATGCAAATGCCTTTGGAATGTCCTTTTCATCCATGATCCGCATGCCGTATGCGTCATAACTTTCTGCCAATTTGACAAAGTCAGGCGTATATTTCGGACAGCATTTATCTTTATTCATGCAATTTCTCTGGCAGCTCTTACGATAGGTCAGGCAAGTGCTGGAATAGCGTTTGTTGAAAAACATTTGCTGCCACTGTCTTACATTTCCTAAATATCCGTTGTTGAATACGATCAGCGTCAATGGAAGCTCTAATGCCACTGCTGTCGCAAATTCCTGAATGTTCATCTGCATACCACCGTCACCGGAAATTGCAAACACATCCGCATCCGGGTTACCGATCTGTGCACCGATCGCCGCAGGGAAACCATAGCCCATCGTGCCAAGTCCGCCTGATGTCAGCAGCTGGCGGTTGCTCTCAAGCTCCAAAAACTGGGTTGTCCAAAGCTGATTCTGTCCCACATCCGTAGCAACGATTGGATGCTTATAATTCTCATTGATATAACGGATGACTTTTTCCGGTGTTACCCCCGGATAACGATCCATCGTGATCGGATACTCTGCTTTCCACTGCTGTGTCTGTTCTGTCCAGCGGTCTATTTTCAACGGACCTGCATACTCCAACAGCTTTTGCAGCGCCAATTTAGCATCTGCAACGATCGGAATATCCACCTGAATATTTTTAGAAATAGATGCCGAATCTACATCGATATGGATGATCGTAGCATTCTTGGCAAATTCACTGATCTTTCCGGTGATACGATCGTTAAAACGAGTTCCTACAGAGAACAGTACATCACATTCACTGACAGCATGGTTCGCCGCATAACTTCCGTGAATACCGATATTTCCCAAATACTGCTTGTGACCGGTAGGGATTGCTCCCTTTCCCATAATCGTCGTGATCACAGGTGCTCCCGTGCGCTCTGCCAACTCTAACATCTCCGCATTGGCACCCGAAATATTTACTCCACCACCGATCAGGAACAATGGTTTTTTTGCCTTTTTCAAAGTCGAAACTGCCTTTTTGATCTGTCCAACATGTACGCTTTCATTCGGACGGTATCCACGAATATTAACTTCATCCGGATACTCATCGCTTCCCATTGCCTGTTGGATATCTTTTGGGAAATCAACAACGACCGGACCCGGTCTTCCGGTTCTGGCTATGTAAAATGCTTCCTTGATAATTCTGCCAAGATCTTCACGATCTCGTACCGTCACGGCATATTTGCAGATATTTCTGGTGATTCCTACGATATCTACTTCCTGGAATGCATCGTTTCCCATAAGATCTAACGGTACCTGTCCGGTAAAGCAGACCAATGGTACACTGTCGTAGTTTGCAGTCGCAATTCCGGTTACCAGGTTCGTTGCTCCCGGACCGCTTGTTACCAGGCAAACACCGACTCTTCCGGTCGAGCGTGCATAACCATCCGCTGCATGGATCAATGCCTGCTCATGTCTTGGCAGCACAACATCAATATCATCCTGATCATATAATGCGTCAAACAAGTCGATCGCCTGTCCACCGGGATAGCCAAATAAAGTATCTACCCCTTCTTCCTTTAATGCCTTTACAAATAATTCAGTTCCCTTTATCACAATAATCCTCCTTCTTGAAGCGTTTTGTGCTTAAAATCATTTCTTCTGTGTACCTAACACGCTTTCTGCTGTCACTCCTGACAGCGGAACAATATCCTGCTGGAATAAATTGTCATCAAACAAATATTTTTTCTGTCCGACCGGCTCACCTGATGAGGCACTGTCGCTTTCCTTGAGTGTTGCGTAAGCACCGACTCTATCTACATAAGCATTGTCGCCACCCTTCGTTGCATCGATCGAAGCGTATAATGCATAGCCATCCATCCAGTTCATCTGTACATCATCCCAAGACGAAAAACGCGATTTTAACTTCACCGCTGCAGGCTCGATCACCGCCTGTGCTTCCTCTAATGTCAAATAGTCTGCAACATAACCCCACTGCGCTAAGTGAGAGATTCGACACATATCCCATGCAAGTAATCCGGTAGTTCCCCATTTTTTCCAGTTGTACTGTACCATCTCATAATGTGTCTTCATATCGCCTGACAACTGCTTCATGGCAGTACGAAGCTTCTTAGCCGACATATCATTCAATTCTTTTGCCTCTTTGCGATACTCGGTACGGGCACCTGTCTGCAAAAGTTCATTGATCGTTGTGATCAATGACTCACGATCTGTAATATTCCAGCTTTCCTTCAAAATTTTAGCGGCTGCCTTCTGGTTGCCCTCTGTCTTTTCATATCCGCCAAAATAATTGACATTACCTTCATTCATATAGATCAAAACAGCACCCATCGCTCTTGCCCAATGTCCGAGATTAGAGCTTGTATCTTCCGGACTGACCAACTCTTTTTTGGTATTGTTCTCTTTTTTCTCCTGCTTCTTTTTCTTTCCTGCACATCCCGACAACGAACAGGATAATACGGCACACAGACAGACTGCGACCAAAATACGGATCTTTGATTTTTTCAGCATATTTTTCACCTTTCTCCCATTTCTTGTGCCATGCTATATGACACAGCCCATTTATTTTACCATATCATGAGGTACTCTTCTATTGTTTTTAATAAAATAGTGCAAATAAATTTGCGCCAAACACTGTGATCACCCCGGCAACAGCGATGGAAAGACCACTCATGGCACCTTCCTTCTCCCCCATTTCCAGTGCTTTTGCCGTACCCATAGCGTGGGAAGAAGTACCGATCGCAATCCCTTTTGCCACCGGATCTGTGATATGCGCTTTACGAAGTACAAAATCCGCTACGATATTGCCAAAGATCCCCGTCAACGCAATGACCGCTACGGTGATCGCCACAATGCCGCCAAGTTCCTCAGACACGTCC
>JALEPA010000119.1 GCA_022766515.1 Lachnospiraceae bacterium
ATCTTCTAATTTTTTACATACTTCTCAATCATATTCCACACAGAAGTATCCTCTAATCCCAGTTTCCAAAAAGACACACCGCCTACTTTCGCCTCCGATACTGCTTTGAGTTTCAACTCAAGTGACTTCGTATCTTCCACCCAGATCTTGTGGATCACACCATCCTGTGTATACTCCGCATAATAGGTACCTGTCTCATCATTCCAAACGGCATCCTTGCCGGAATCTTTGACAACCTCTTGTGCCCCCTTCATAGAGCAAGCCTCTGAAGATAACTTCGTTGTGCCATCTTTTGTCTTTTCTTTCCAATGACGGGAATAAAATGGCAATCCCATCACCATCTGCTCTGCAGGCACTTCCTTACTCACCTGTTCCAACGCATTGGTCACATAAGAAATAGAAGAAACCGGTCCTGCTTCCTGACTACCCGCATAATGCTCATCATATGCCATCGTCACAACATAGTCTGCCACAGCAGCCTGCTCCGCACGGTCGTAATGAGAAGACAGATCTCCAACCGGAGGATAGTTGTCAATCGACAACACGATTCCATTATTACGGCACATAATACTCAATTCACGGATAAACTGGATAAAGTCCTCTCCGGAATCCTTTTTAACATTTTCAAAATCAATGTTAATACCATCTAAACTGTAGCGGATCACTTCTGCTACAAGATTTCTTGCTAACTTCTGGCGAGTGCTGGTCTTTTCTAACACCTTACCAATCTTCATCTTAGGACCAAAATCACTGCATAATGCCCACACCTGGACACCCGCTCTGTGTGCGGTGTCAACATATGTGTCCGATGCAAGAGAAGTGATGTTTCCTTCATTGTCTGTTGTCTCAAACCAGGTTGGAGATACCACATTGACACCCTTTGTCGCTGACAACAGATCAGACAAACCACTATTTGCTGATTTGTTTGTCACCTGATGCCAAACCATACTTACCTTGTCATCCATCAAAATGTGGCTGTAGACCTCTTCACGGAAGTCTGTCTGACGCTGTTCTTTATAACTGCTCTGCATCTTTTTGGCAGCCACATAACCTGTAACGCCCGACTCTGACATTACCTGCATAAAATCTGAATCCTTATCCTGCTTGAGGACTCTGACAGTATCTCCCTGCTTAAGATCCTGCAAAATCTTGCTCTTGATCGTTGCCTTGTAACGAAGCTGTGTATCAGACTTCACTTTGCTGTAAGTAATGTCTTTTCCATACACATTATTGATCACGACACGATCCGGTTCGCTATATGTTTTATAATCCAACGCTGTATATAATTTCACATAATCCAGCGCCACATAGATATCATCACCCTTTGCTGTCGCAATGACATACTGTTTCGTGTCCTTGCTTTTATTCACATAGCAGTCCTTGCTGTTCAAAGGTGTTGAGATCTCTTGTGTAGAGGTCGTGTACAACAGCTGGTTCTCATTTCCGTCCCAATAAAATCTCTTATTGAGCTGTTCTTTTACAAAATCGATACCAACATAGACCTGACCATCCTGTATCATTGCCTTTGTTTTATACTGCTTGTCTTCCAAAATCACGGGAATGTTTCCATTCTCTGTAGTCTTATTAAAATATTCATCCAAACCCATATGTGCTTTGTTTGGTGAATATTTACGCAACAGGCATGCTGCCACCACTACTATCAGCAACAACACAATCACTAATCCCGCGATCAAAATCTTCTTGTTTTTTTTCATTCGTTTGTGCCCTCACTTTTTTGCATATCATTGTTAACGATACTCTATTTTAGTATATCACTTTTCTTACTATGGGGCAAATGCTGCAACAAGCAGTGCAGCAAAAGCACTTTTCATAGCGGAAAGGACTCCGGGCCGGGAATCCTCTCCGCGAAGGAGTGGTGTGTCTCCACACTGACATACCTTGTCAATAGTGTTTCAGTCTACCCATTGACGAAAACCAAATATTTACCTCAAAAATTCACGATATGATCAAAGTCAATACAACAGATTTTGCCCTGCTCATCCCCCGTATAACTTTTCATATAGTAATGGTCTTCCATCACCTGATGCAGTTCTCTGGCATCCCGCGACGAATATCTTATTCCATCCACTCGAACCGGAACCCCCGCATACTCTGCACTTCGGATCTCAGACATTACCCAGTCATACATCGTTTCCCGCAGGTTTGTTGATCTTTCTCCCAATTGCTTATCCTCCTTTATCCTTGGAATTGTAAGACATCTATGTTGTATATTGTGATATGTTAACATTCCATAGACATACTTGAATTACAGAGAATCGAATCCCTACTATACGCTGCAATCGGAACTTTTTCTCCCAGTAAGAATACATTGTATTGTGCATATATTCTCATTTTGGGACAACATAAACTCATATCCCTCTTTTTGACCGGATCACACCTCCTTTCCTTTTCGGATCCGTTTCTCTATGCGCATTATATGCCCGCCCATTCCCATTGTGCAACAGGAAACTGCGCTTCTGCCTGTAGAATCTGCACCGTGTTTTTTGGTACATACATACAAAGAGAAATTTTTTATGTTAGATTTAAATTAGAATCTCGTGAATGTATTGAAAATGAGAAATTTCTCCAAGTATGTTTTTGTACAAATTGACAAAATCTAATTTTAATGACACGCTGCAAACAGCGACCTTTCATTGACTTATTTCGACGATTATTTTATACTGAAATTAACATAAATCCAGGGGTTTTCCCTATGGATTATGCCATTCGGAACCTATGCCGAATAACAAGAACCAGAAGGGAAGTGAGCCTATGCGAATTGAAAAAATTAACGATCATCAAATACGCTGTACCTTGAATCAAAAAGATTTGAAAGACCGAGAAATTCGTATTAGCGAATTGGCGTATGGCACAGAAAAAGCCAAGGCTCTGTTTCGCGATATGATGCAGCAGGCTTCCTATGAATTTGGATTCGAGGCGGATGACATCCCCCTAATGATAGAAGCAATTCCTATGTTGCCGGATGCCTTGGTATTGGTCATCACAAAGGTAGAAGATCCGGATGAACTTGATGTCCGATTTTCGCACTTCACGGATGACCCTTCGGAATATGAAATTTCGGAAAATCCGGACGATATGACCTTTGATCCTTTTTCCGAAGAAGATGATGACTCGGATGATCCGGATGACGATATGTTTTCTTTTTCCGATACACTGCTGGACGATGAGGATGATGACGAAGACGATGCGGAAACCTTATCCTTTTCCTCTCGTGATGCGGAGAAAGATACGGACTTTATCTCATTATCGGAGGCATTGGGAATCGAGCCACGACCTAAGGCGCCGCCAAAGGACAACTCCACAGACATTTCGCGGGTATATCAATTCCAGTCTTTGCAGCAGCTTTGCGCTTTAGGAGATTACTTGCAGGACCGCTATCACGGCAAAAATACGGTTTACAAAAATCAGCGCGGTGAGTATTTCCTGATCCTGCACAAATCGACGCATACCCCGGAAGAGTACAACCGCATCTGCAACATTGTCAGTGAATATGGTTCATTGTTCCATAGCACACCGGCAACGGCATCTTTCTTTGAAGAACACTATCAACAGATCCTTGCCGATAATGCGTTGCAGACATTACGCAACCTATGATGAAGATATTTTTAAGATTTGCGCCATAATATCTTGAGGCGATGCGGCGCATTGTTGATAGATATTGTGGTCAAAGATTCGAGAAAATAGCCCGTCAGGGAAATTCAAACCTTTTGACATCTTAATCGAAAAAAGAGACGATCGTGTTTATGCGACCGTCTCTTTCTCTTTGCAATTTTCTAAGCGATGCTGCACCTTACTGTGCCTCTTTCTTCGCTAAATACTCATTGACATTCTTTACAAGCTCATCAGCGTTCATTCCATGAACCATTGCTGCTTCTGAAAGGCTCTCGCCCTGAGATGCCGGACATCCGATGCAGTGCATGCCTGATGCCATAAGAATTGCTGCAATACCCGGATCAAGCTGAAGCATGTCCGAAATGATCATATCTTTATTTACCTGTGCTGCCATTTCTATTACCTCCATCAATTAGTATCTACAACTACGCACCAGATTATAACACTGTACCCCAATAAACACAAGAGGCAAAGTTGACGGTCGCCAAAAAGATCAAAACACACATTGTGAGCAATTTTTCAACTCAGAAAAAAGCAAAATCGTCATTATACCTTCAAAATGAAATGACTTTTGTGAAAATCAAGCAGTCCTTCTTTGCGCATTTTCCCCAGTTCCACGGATAAACCACTACGCTCCACCCCAAGATAGTCCGCAAGCTGTTGTCTGGAAAAAGGAATGTCAAATTCATATTTGCCATGCCGTTGTACTTCGGCAGAAAAATAGGACATCAGCTTTGCTCGTGTGCTGCGCTGGCCCATATGGGTAAGCTTTTCGCTGAATCGCAAATTTTTCTCAGCAAGCTCGCCAAGCAAATTTCGGATAATACGGCTGTGGCGTGCGCAAGCAGACGGACACACAGTCAGGATATGCTTTACATTCAAAAACATTACGGTAACGGGCATCTCTGCCATAACACTCACATTCAACACAGAACCAGGTGCACAGGCAAACGCAGCGGCAAAAGTTTGTCCGGGTCCCGCTTTGGAAAGAATATTGCGATTTCCCCAAATATCCTCCTGCATGATCAACACACTTCCCGACAGTACCAGACCGATGGCTTCGGCTGTATCTCCGGTCCGTAGCACGAAATCTTCTTTTTGAAATTCTTTTTTCTCCGCCTTGAGGCAAGAAAGCATAGCGACAATTTCTTCTTCGGAAATACCGGAAAAAAGTTGGGAAGAACGAATCACTGGTAAAAAATCTTTCATAAAAATTCTCCTTATGTTGAAATTTCAACCGATTTATTGATTTGATCATATTATAATAACGCCAGAAAATCAAGGAATTCACTATAAGAATTGCTTTAGCAACTCTTGATGGCTTTGCGCTATAGGGATGACAATTTTTTATCCCATAGAAAGAGCATGTCATTTAGTGAACAATTTTCTATCATAGAAAACCAAATTTAGGAGGAAAAAATAATGGATAACAATATGTTTTGTTTTCAATGTGAGCAGACCGCAGGATGCGCCGGCTGCACAGGAAAAGCAGGTGTATGTGGCAAGACCGCTGATGTTGCAAAGCTCCAGGACGAGTTGACCGGTGCGCTGGTAGGATTGGCACGCGCCATCAATAACGCTCCCGGCGTAAGTGCAGATACTTGGCGTCTGATGATCGAAGGTCTGTTCACTACCGTTACGAATGTAAGTTTCAACGAAAAAACTTTGCGTGAACTGATCGACAGGGTACACAGCGAAAAGGCAAGGCTTACCCCCGGCTGCTCCAGCTGTGTTTCTGTGTGCGGACAAAACGATGATTACGATATGGAAAATATTTGGAACGCACACGAGGATATCCGCAGTCTCAATTCACTCATTCTTTTTGGTGTACGCGGCATGGCAGCCTATGCGCACCACGCTTTGGTATTAGGTTATACCGATGAGGAAGTGAACCACTTCTTTGCTAAAGCTCTCTTTGCTATCGGCGAAGACTGGGGCATGGACGAGTTGCTTCCTATCGTCATGGAGGTTGGCGAAAAAAATCTCAAATGCATGGCACTTCTTGACAAAGCAAATACGGAAAGCTACGGTACACCTACACCCGTTACTGTTCCTTTGACCGTAGAGAAAGGACCATTCATCGTCATCTCCGGTCACGATCTCCACGACCTGAAGCTGTTGCTGGAGCAGACAGAAGGCAAAGGCATCAACATTTACACTCACGGTGAAATGCTCCCTGCTCACAGCTATCCGGAACTGAAAAAATACGCTCATCTCAAAGGTAACTTTGGTACGGCATGGCAAAATCAGCAGACAGAATTTGCGGGACTTCCTGCACCTGTACTGTTTACAACCAACTGTCTTATGCCGCCAAAAGCAAGCTATACCGACCGCGTATTCACGACAGCTATGGTGTCTTACCCGGAAATAACACACATTGATGAGAACAAAGACTTTACACCTATCATCGAAAAAGCTTTGGAACTTGGTGGTTATTCGGAAGATCAGGCATTTACCGGCATCAATGGTGGCAGCACGGTTATGACCGGCTTTGCCCGCGGTACGGTACTTGGCGTGGCAGATAAAGTTGTAGACGCCGTGAAGGCTGGTGCGATCAAACACTTTTTCTTGGTTGCAGGCTGTGACGGAGCGCGCCCTGGCCGCAACTACTACACGGAGTTTGTAAAACAGACACCTGCCGACACAGTCATACTGACTCTTGCCTGCGGCAAATACCGCTTTAATGATCTTGACCTTGGAACCATTGGTGATCTGCCTCGACTGATGGATGTAGGGCAATGCAATGATGCTTACAGTGCCATCCAGATTGCTGTTGCACTTGCCGGCGCCTTTGACTGTGATGTCAACGACCTGCCACTGTCTATGGTGCTTTCCTGGTATGAACAAAAGGCAGTATGTATTCTATTGACATTACTGCACCTGGGCATCAAAAACATCCGTCTCGGTCCTACACTGCCAGCGTTTATTTCGCCTAATGTTCTTAATTATCTCGTTGAGAACTTTGGCATTGCGCCTATCACCACACCGGAGGAAGATTTAAAGCAACTTCTTCAATAATGCTGTGTCATAAGGCATGAATAAGAGTTGCTGATGTGATTTCCGATAGCAGGACACTGCACCGTGAGCAATCTCTCATCCAAAAACAAATACTCCTTACTACCGTCACTGGTAATAGGGAGTATTTTTATTTGACAGAAACCTGCTCGTAATGTAATGAAACACCAGCACGAATTAAGAATTGCCAAAACAATTCTTGTAGGACAAAACGCTGGTTTTCCCCTTTTTATAGGCTTCCAAATCTTTGAGCATCCTATTCATAATCATAAATAAAATCTGTGTAAACAGAAAAAGCTGCCAATGCATACATTTCTGTATCTCACTGACAACTTTACTGTTTTCCTTATTTTCCGTTGGATTATTCCTCAGAAATAGCTCCTGTAGGGCATGTACCTGCGCAAGCACCACAAGAGATGCATGTATCTGCATCGATCTCATAATGAGCAGCACCCTCAGCGATAGCTCCAACTGGACATCCACCTGCGCAAGCTCCGCAACTTACACAAGAATCACCAATAACATATGCCATCTTAAAGTACCTCCTTTGTTGATTTAAGTATGTGCTTATTCTAATACTTTTCTTCCAAAATGGCAACCCCCAAAAAACGGAAAAAGCCCGAAATTTCGGGGTTAGTCGCAACTTACCTGCTTTTTCTCCACTAGCAAAATGCCCTTCATATTTTGACAATTTGGGGGATTCCCTGTATGCTTTTATCAAATAAGACACCGCACGAATTTGATAATTTTTATCAAAAATTTTGTCATTTTTATACCTTTTAGAGGTTGACAAAACAACTTTTGAAGGTTTACAGATCGTTCGTGCAGAATCGAGGTAGATATGACTAACTATAAATTACTCTTGTCGTATGACGGAACAAGATACAGCGGCTGGCAAAAGCAGGGCAACACGGATAACACGATTCAGGCGAAGCTGGAACAAACATTAGAACGCCTTTTAGGCGAACCGATCGAGATTCACGGCTCCGGGCGTACCGATGCAGGGGTACACGCGCTTGGTCAGGTTGCCAATTTCAAGACAACATTGACAAAAGAGCCTGAGGAGATCCAGGAGTACCTAAACACCTATTTGCCTCTGGATATCCGCATTTTATCGGTCGAAACAGCCCCTGACCGCTTCCATGCGCGCTTAAATGCTGTCGGCAAACACTATCAATACCGCATTGATAACGGCGCTGTCGCAAATGTATTTGCACGCAAATATGTGGCTCGTTTTACCGAAAAAGATTATTTTTTCCGCAAATGGACCGACCTTTGCAAATCGCAAAAAAGAACAATCCCCGGTGGAGCTCCACTACGCAACGAACAGCTCCCCTATGACATAGCAGCCATGAAACGAGCCGCCGCACTGCTGGTGGGCGAACATGATTTTCGCAGTTTTTGTGACAATAAGCGCATGAAAAAGTCAACGGTGCGGACGATTACTAAGATCGATATCAAGGAAGTCGATGGCATATTGACTTTAGATTTTTATGGAAACGGTTTTTTGTACCATATGGTGCGCATTTTGACCGGAACCCTGCTGGAAATCGGCATTGGTTGTCTTGCACCGGAAGATATTCCTACAATATTAGAACAAAAAAATAGGGAAGCCGCAGGTTTTACTGCACCTTCCCAAGGATTATTTTTGACCGACGTCTTTTATTAGGTTTCAATGTTATTTGCCAAGCAGCGCATCAAAAATCGCACCGGCGACTTCCTCTTTGGACATCTGTGGAAGCTCTGTTTCTCCCTTTGCGGTGATCAGGGTGACCACATTCGTGTCCACACCAAATCCGGCTCCTTCGACTTTAAGATTATTTGCTACGATCATATCCAGGTGCTTTTTCTCCAACTTGGCACGAGAATTTTCCAACATATTCTCCGTCTCCATCGAAAATCCGCACAAGATCTGCCCCTCGCGTCGATGTTCTCCCAGATAACCTAAAATATCCGTTGTCCGTTTGAGTTTGATCGTATTATCGCCAGATTTTTTCTTAATCTTTTCCGTTGCGACCGTCTCCGGTGTATAATCTGCCACTGCTGCCGCCTTAATGATAATGTCCTGCTGTTCCTGACATTCCACTACCGCCTCATACATATCCTGCGCACTTTGTACCGAAATCACCCGCACAAAAGAAGGGGCTTCCAGTGCGACCGGACCACTTACCAGCGTAACATTAGCGCCTCGCTGTGCCGCAATTTTTGCCAATGCATAACCCATTTTTCCTGTCGAATGATTAGAAATAAAACGAACCGGATCGATCGCTTCTACTGTTGGTCCTGCCGTCACCAGCACATTTTTCCCTGCCAGATCTTTTTCAAAGCGCACTTCCTGCAAAATATAGTCCAACAACAATTCCTCTTTGGGAAGTTTGCCCGCTCCCACATCTTTGCAGGCAAGCAAACCAACTGCCGGATCGATCACTTCATAATCAAAGCAGCGCAACTTGTCCAAATTATCCTGCACGATCGGATTTTCATACATATTCGTGTTCATAGCCGGCGCAATGATTTTCTTGCATTTGCAAGCCATTACGGTCGTCGTCAGCATATCATCGGCGATCCCATTGGCAATCTTACCGATCACATTTGCGGAAGCAGGTGCGATCAACACCACATCCGCAAGCTTTGCCAACGACACATGTTCAACGCTGTACTGAAAATTACGGTCAAAGGTATCGATCAGGCATTTATGTCCTGTCAAAGTTTCAAAAGTGATCGGGTTAATAAAATTGGTCGCATTCTGCGTCATCAACACATGCACATCGGCATGAAGCTTGACTAACATACTTGCCAGATTGGCAATCTTATAAGCAGCAATACTGCCTGTAACGCCCAACACCACAGTCTTTCCCTGTAACATGAAGCGGCTCCTTTCTGTGTCTGTCGTCTACTATTCCACAGGTGCCAGTTCACCGTGTTTTTCGTACTGTGACACCTGAATAATATGATTCTCATCATTTACAAACACAACATTTGGCTTGTGCTCTTTCGCCTCTTCCGGCGTCATCTGCGCATAACACATAATGATCACATGATCACCTACCTGCACCTGACGAGCTGCTGCTCCATTCAAACAGATCATTCCACTGCCCGGTTCTCCACAGATCGTATAAGTTTCAAAACGATTTCCATTTTCCACATCGACGATCTGCACATATTCATACTCTAAAATTCCGGCTGCCTCCATCAACTCCGGATCAACCGTAATACTTCCTACATAGTTCAGCTCTGCCTGTTTTACAACTGCACGATGGATTTTTCCTTTCAGCATTGTCAGATTCATTTGGTGCTCCTTTCCCAGATGAAGTTATCAATCAGTCTTGTCTTTCCAATGTATACTGCAATCGCTACAAGCACACTGTCCTCAACCTGAGATACCGGCTCAAGCGTATTCCAATCTACGACTTCTACATAATCCACTTTGGCAAGAGGCTCTTTCTCTAAATTGTCCAGGATCACAGAACGAACTTTTGCTGCATCCTTCTCGCCTGCCTCCAAAGCCTGTTTTCCAAGTGCAAGTGACCTGCTCAGCACTAATGCTGCCTGTCTCTCCTGCTCGCTCAGATAAGTATTTCTTGAGCTTTTTGCCAAACCATCCTCTTCACGAATGATCGGACATCCCACGATCTCGATGCCAAAGCTGAGATCACTTACCATGTGGCGGATCACTGCCAACTGCTGAGCATCCTTTTGTCCAAAGTAAGCACGATCCGGTGTCACGATATTAAATAATTTTGCGACTACCGTACACACACCACGAAAATGGATCGGTCTTGTTTTTCCACAAAGTCCGCCTGTAAGCGTGTTCATATCCACAAAGGAAGAAAAATCTTCATGATACATTTCACTAGGATCCGGATGGAAGATCAAACTTGCCCCTGCTTTTTCGCACAATGCCGCATCTCTGTCCATATCTCGTGGATAACTTTCCAAATCCTCGGATGGTCCAAACTGCATTGGATTAACGAATACGCTGACTACTACTCGGTCATTTTCCGCTACGGCACGGTCGATCAAACTTTTGTGCCCCTCATGCAGATAACCCATCGTAGGCACCAAACCTACGGTCAATCCTTCTGCGCGCCATACTTTTACCTGCTCTCTTACCTCTGCTACTGTTTCTACGATCTGCATAGTCTCTCACTTCCTCCTAATATAACTTATCCAGCACTTCATCATTTATCTTAAAAGTATGCTCTTCTGCCGGAAAAGCACCTTCCTTGACTTCTTTGTCATACTCTGTAAATGCCTGCTTCATGACACTGCCGACATCTGCAAATTTCTTCACAAATTTTGGCACATAATCAGAAAACATTCCTAACATATCCTGGTATACCAAAACCTGACCATCACACTCTGCGCCCGCTCCGATTCCGATCGTTGGAATATGCAGTTTCTTAGTGATCAGCGCTGCTAACTTAGCCGGAATTGCCTCCAAAACAATCGCAAATGCGCCTGCTTCCTGTACTGCCAAAGCATCCTCGATCAGCTTCTTAGCTGCTTCTTCACTCTTTCCCTGCACCTTGTTACCACCAAGTGCATTGATGGACTGTGGTGTCAACCCAATGTGTCCCACAACCGGGATACCAGCCTGTGTGATCGCCTTGATCTGTGGTGCTACGGACACACCGCCTTCGAGTTTGACCGCATTTCCACGACCTTCCTTCATCAATCTCCCTGCATTAACAACGGCATCGTATACAGATGTCTGATAAGACATAAATGGCATGTCAATGACTACCAAACAATTTTTGGCTCCTCTTGCTACAGCCGCTCCATGATGGATCATGTCCTCCATCGTCACGGACACGGTATCTTCATATCCTAAAATTACATTTCCTAAGGAATCTCCTACAAGAATCGAATTAACTCCTGCTTCATCAATGATCTTTGCTGTCGAATAATCATAACAAGTGAGCATTGTCAACTTCTCACCGTTATCTTTTGCTGCCTGAAATGTACTTACTGTGTTTTTCATGTTTCATCTTCCTTTCCGGATATCCGCTGTCTGACAGTCGAATTCCTACCAAATAACTACTGTTTGTTCTCTTGTGATCCTCATTAAAACAACTTTTCCATCGCTGTATGATCTCTGTCCGGATATTTTTCCTTCACCATATCCACCAAGACCCGTCCAAGCACTCGGTAAACCTCATCCGCCTGTGTGCCCTGCAACGCCTGCAAATGTTTCTGCACGGTCTGCACATCTCCACGCTCGATAGGTCCCGTCAAAGCCTGCTTCGGTCCTGCCTGAAGCATATTGTCCACATTGTTGTGAATGATCGGCGTCAACAGTCGCAAACTGTCCTGCCCATCAAATCCACACTGCTCCAATAATTGCAATACCGTCTGCAGCAAGGCGATCATGTCATTACTGATCATCGCCGCAGCCGCATGATATTTGACCTTATCTTCTGCACGGATCGTCAATACTGTATGACCTAAGTCTCGGAATAACTGCTCCATCATCTGGCGCGCACTTCCCTCGCCTTCTGCCACAAGACACGCTGTATGAAATTGTTCATATGAATGGAATTTGTCGCTAAATGCATACATGGGATGAATAGAACAACCGGACGCTCCCGTCTCTTCTATTCCAGAAAAAACATGAGATGACAATGAACCACTAAAATGGCATACAATTTTTCCCGTCAAATCGTATGAAACAATGCAATCCCAAATTTCTGCGATCACACCATCCGGTGTCGCTACAAACAGGGTATCGCTCGCCTGTACCAATTTTTCGAGATCAGAAAAATAATTTGTATCGGTAAATTTTGCCGCTTCTATTGCGTGCTCTTTTGTTTTGTTGTAAAAGCCGACAACTGTCAATCCGGCATCCCGAAGATATTTTCCCATCGTGACACCAAGCCGTCCGGCTCCTATAATTCCAATTTTCATGCAAACCCTCCTTATGACTGCGCAGAGCCGTATTGCCCCCGCTTCATGCAGAGTGATGCATTATCATCTGATGCAGTTTCTATCCGAATACCACTCATTGTTGTGAAATGCTGTTTCTTCTATAGTACAAGCGCCCTCATTTCAAGCATCTTGTACGAAAGAAAATCACAATCGTTTGCATAATAGCACAGCACTTGAGTTTTTTCAAGTTTTGCCGTGCTATCTTTCCTTTGTATTTCACCGGTTTCGTACCATTTCCTTTTTACGATTCTGATCATCCCTGGCTCTGCATACGCTTTTGGTGCTTTTGCAGCCACACAAACGCGATCACGCAGATCAACACGGAGAGTACTGATCCCGCAGGAGCTGCCAAGCCCATCGGAAACAAGGTCTTCGGAAACCACTTGGACATCAGGTACGCTCCCGGTATACGAATGCAGCCCATAGAAAGCACATTGTGCAAAAAGGATATTCCGGACATTCCATATGCGCAAAAATATCCGCTAAAGCAGAAATGCATTCCGGCAAACATACAGTCAATAATATAACCTCTCAAATATTGCGCTCCCATTGCCCGTACAACCAGATTTTTGGTAAACAGACCTACAACGGGCGATGCAAACGGCTCAATGAGTATGATCATAAGCACGCCATATCCCATTGCGATCAAGGTGCAGTACTGCAGCGTTTTTTTCGCACGATCATACAGCCCTGCCCCGATATTTTGGGAAGAAATAGCTGACACCGTTGACAACATCGAAGATGGCACCAAAAATACCAGACTGATCAATTTTTCCACAATACCAACAGCCGCCGCATCATTGATCCCTCGCTTATTTGCGATCACGGTAATAAACAAAAATGCCACTTGGATCAAACCATCCTGCAACGCTACCGGTGTACCGATCAATAAAATTTCTGCCATCGTTTCTTTTCGTGGTCTTAAATTTTTTCTGCTAATGGAAATCCCCGTCTTTTTGATACGGATCATGCAGAGTGATATCAGTACGCTGATCGTCTGTGACAGTGTCGTGCCAAGTGCAGCACCTGCCGCTCCCATATGCAGCAATCCAATAAACAAATAGTCCAATGCGATGTTGCATACGCAGGCGATCGCAATAAAATACATGGGACTTTTGGAGTCTCCCAGTCCGCGAAAAATAGCACTAATAATATTGTATGCCGTAATAAAAGGAATTCCTATAAAGCAAATGATCAAATATTTTGTTGTGCCAGCCACTGCCGCCTGTGGCGTTGACATGATACGAATGATAGGATCGACACAGAACAGAAGAAGTATCGTCGCAATTACTGCCACCGTCAAAAACAACACGACAGTATTTCCGATCGCATCGGCACATTTCTTCTTGTCTCCGGCACCGATCGCCTTTCCGATCGTGACCGTTGTTCCCATCGCCAAGCCAACGATCATAACTGTCAACATATGCATGATCTGACTGCCGATTGAAACCGCTGTCGTGGCTTCGACTCCATCAAATTGACCTACAATATACAGATCTGCCATGCCATACAGCGTCTGTAAAAAATATGATAATAAATAGGGAAGTGAAAAATAAACAACATTCCTAAAAATACTTCCCTTTGTCAAATCTCTTTCCATAAAGCCTGGTATTTCATTCCTTTCTCGTCATCTGTAGCATTTGTCTGCCATGCTTTACTTGTCCGTTTTACCGGACAGCCTTCTTACATTTTTTACTTGTCCTCTTTACCGGACAACTTTCTTGCATTTTTACCTGTCCTCTTTACCGGACATCTTTCTTGCATTTTCGCCTGTCCACTTTATCGGACAGGTGTTCAGATTGCCCCTCTATTTATTTTATAAAGATTAAGATGTCAGAAGCCCATTTTCATGACGGAGATATTTTTTGAACATTTGCGCTACAATATCTATAACATTATCCTTTAATGGAGATGTCCGTAGGATCATAATATCCCCTTGATGATTTCTTGATCTTCGCCGCTTTTGGCTTGCGGAAAGGACCTTTGGAAACCTTATTTTGGATCGTTGCCGTACATTGGTATGCATGATCGTAGATCCATTTTGCATCTGCCACCTGCAATCGAATACAGCCATGCGATGCCGCCTTTCCAAGCTTGTTGAACTCCTTCTTCTGCAAAGAATATTTATCCCCCAGCCGATCATAGGTGACGGAGTGGAACAAGTACGGACCGGAATATCTTGTCGCATACTGTCCATTGGAATTATATCGCAGCACATGCCATGCACCCGCACGACTGAGGGAATATGTTCCCGTTCTCGTGCCATGACCCGGCATACCGACCGAACAGATCATTGCCTTGACAGGAATCGTGTATCCCTTTGCCCCATCCTTGGCATAAATCATGACCATGTTATCCTGCAAACTCACATAAATCCGATAGCGCGCATTTTTGCCAAGAATCTTGGAAGGATCTGCAACCTGCTTTCCACTCTTGCCAAAATACACCTTATATTTTTTGCCCTTAATGGAAACATATTTCCAAGTATTGCGCACGGCATACGATGTTTTTTTGCTAAAGTAATAATAACTGCCTTTAATTTTATGATAGCCTTTCAAACGCTTTCCCTTGGAATTAATGTAATATTTTTTCTTGGAAGACACCTTATTCCAACCCTTTTTCTCCTTCTTTTGCTTGTTCGGAGTCGCGGTCGGTCTGACGCTCGCCTTTGGCGAAGGCGTGACGGTCGGCTTAACACTCGGCGTTATCGTCGCTGTAACTGTCGGTGTAGTGTCAGGCGCAGTGCTTGGATCTTCCGTCAACGAGACAGCCGATTTCGTGTTGGACATTGTGCCTGATCCTATCGCAATTGTCGATATCGGAAACGCTGTCTGTCCGGAAATTTGCCCCTCTGCATTTCCAACATCCATTCCTTTTGTCATAACAAAGATTGCCGTCAAGGCAAGTACCCCTGCAACCATTCTTTTCTTTATCATATGTATCCCCTTTTCTATCGTAAATCTTTCAACATACCCTATCATAACGATTTTTATGACAAGAATCAATCCTTTTTATTGGACTGGAACGATCCTTAATCCTTTATTTCTGCATCTGTATCCATTTTTCCAATCGATCCTGCACAACAGCAAAAGGTGCCTCGCCAACCGATAGAAAAAATCTGTGAAATTCTTTGAGCGAAAACTTTTCTCCCAACTCCTCTTGCGCCTGCTGCCGCATCTGGTCAATTTCTAAATATCCCAGTGTGTACTGCATATATCCTGCCGGATCTGCTACGATGGCGTCAAACATTGTCTGGGCTGCTTGTTTGTCAAATCCAAATCCCTGCAGATAAAGCGACAGTTTGTTTTCACTCCATCCATTGTAATGCACCTCAAGATCAGCTTTCGCATAAATTGCCAAAGTAAGCAATGTGTTTGCCTTCATAAAAGCCTGCACATTTTCCTCCATGCCTGCCAGAGAATAACTGTATATTTCCGCATAAGTCCCCCATCCCTCTGTATAACCGCCCACAGAGATCACGCTACGGATCGGCGCCGGATTTTGTGCGTGATAAAACACATTTTGATATAAATGTCCCGGATAACTTTCATGTGCGATGGTCGTAAAAATGCGCGTCAGGTCATACGACTTGCTTCCATTCAGATACATCACATTTTTCATATAATCGTCCATTGGCGAAGTCAGGTAAAACGCCGGACTGATGCTGTTTTCTAACGATTTATCAACATATTTCAAGTCGCATACGACACCATCGGGAAGTGCCGGAAAATTCTTCAAACATTTGTCCCGTAAATAGGACACCGTCTCCTTAGGTTCCCCGCCCGGATACTTTACCTGCAACGCTTTTTCATATACCTTTTCATCCTTTGCTATACAATCTGACATCATTTTCGTATAGGATGCTATTTTGTCATCCAATAATGCCTGTATCTTCTTTGCGTCTCTGGCAGTACCCACCTTGGACTTCAACAGGTAACTATAATATTGTTTTCCCTTTGGCAGCCCCTGCAGTCCCTTCTGATTTTTGCTCTGATCCACAAGACCTTCCAACACCGTAATAAGCTTTTGATAGGCAGGAATCACTAACTCCTTGACCAGTTTTCTATTCTTCTCAATAAAAGTCTGCTTCTGGGTGCTGTCAAGCTGCAAAGACGCTAAACGACTTTCAAATGTCCGGATCAACAGGTTCTCATCCGGTTTTTCTATAAACTCTTTACACTGAGAGACGATCGCTGCTTCCGTCCGTTTTGCCATAAACAGACCCGCCTTCGCTTTTTGCTCCTCAAACGCTCCGATCTTTTCAAAATATTTAGGAATAGACTGCAGTAAAGCAAGATAATCTTCCACTGCTTTCGTGTCCCAAAAATGATACTCCGACAAAATAACCGGAAGTTGTGTTTGTGTCCCGGTAGTGGGACCGAGCACTTCGGTATATAACAGAAGATCCGATGTTTCCAGTCCTGTTTTCAGGACACTGCGAAGCACATCATAAGTTAGTTGCTGCTCTTCCTTTAGCTTGTCATAATCAAAACTCTCTAACGACGCCAGCCAATTTTCTGAAAGAGCCAAATCCTTTTGCATACTTTCTAACGAAAAATCACCAAGCGTGGATGTCTGCTCCTTAATCCCATATTTTGCGGCATCCTTCAGAGTATAATTCATCGTGATGCCATCAGATGTCACTTCTTCCTGAAACAGCTGCAACATCAATGCATCAAACTCTTCCTGGCTTTGCTTTTCTGTGCGCGAATCCTTTACCGATGGATGTGTGACCATTGACCGGTCCTGTCCACCTTTGCACAAATACAAAGCCAAAATTGCTAAAATAATCACCGCACCGATCAAATGCCAAACCCTTTTGCGATGCGGCCCCCTCTTCTTTATTCTGCTATTCACTTGAACCCCACTTTTGCACACACTTGAATCATTTACATATATATAGAGTAGCGTAGGTGTTTAGAACTACCTGTGTGAATGATAAAAAAGAACAAAACCCGCGTTTTGATCTGCAAGAATTGCAAAGGCAATTCTTGGTGGTGTATCACTACATTATGAGCAAATTCCTATTCCATGAAAAAGGAGACTTGCCGGAGTCTCCTAAATGTGCGGGGTTATAAGTGTAGTAAATTGGTGGTTTGAAATATTTATTCTCCTTGTTCCCGTCCTGCTACTTCATATGCTTTGACCAGTTTTCCAGTCTGTTCATATAGTCTTCTTCTCTTTTTTCATCCATCTCCTGACAAAACTTTTGATATGCCGTAGGTTCTCCCTTTCGCTGTTTTCTTTTATCTACAACCATTTGTATTAATGTCAATGCAACTAAAAAAAATCCCATTATCATACAGCCGTATCCACAAAATGGACTTATAAACACCTTAACAAAAAAGCCAAAAACAGCATAAGCCAAACCTAGAAATATATCTCTTCCATATTTACAATACTTAAAAAGTAAATATATCAATCCTATTATTGCAACACTACTGGGTATCTCTACATAATGCATATCCATTCCTCCCTTGTGCAATCGGTAGTGTCAAAAAACTACCTCTTTTTTTACTCTAAAACCTTTATTTTCGGAGGTTTGCAATTAAAAAGAGCATTGACCTCCTTTTTTTGATATAATGTCCTTGACCAAAATTCCAAA
>JALEPA010000126.1 GCA_022766515.1 Lachnospiraceae bacterium
CAAAAGACGATCCCCGGTTTTCGCATCAATGTCAACATTTCCTATATTCAGGTGATCAAAAGCAGTATCTTGAATGATATTTTAGCAACCATAAACAAATACGCTCTTCCACCGGAATGTATCGGCATTGAAGTGACCGAAAGCGGCTATCTTGATTCCAACGCCCATTTCCTACAACTCTGGAACGGCCTCAAAGAACACGGGATCACCTTGATCATTGATGACTTTGGCACCGGATATTCCAATTTACATTGTTTGAGTGATCTCAATCCTACTTACATTAAGCTCGATAGAAATTTTACCAATAAAGCCATGCAGAATTTATTCGATCACGAACTCATGATCAAGATCATTGAAATGGCACACAGCTTACATCTGCAGATTTGTGTAGAAGGTGTAGAACGCCCGGAAGATCTGGATGACATTCGTCAGATCCATGCCGATTACATACAAGGTTATCTGTTTGGAAAGCCTTACTGCAAAGCAGATTTTTACGAAAAGTTTGTATAACCCACTGCACAGATCATTGGTAACTACAACATAAAACCAAAGGAGAAGATACTCTATGAAAAAATATACCTACCGGGAGATCCTGGATAAGATCGCCGTACTGCAAGAGTTTTTTGCGATCGTACGGCTTGTCAGTCCGCTGACTTGTGCGATCGCGGAAATCGTAGAACAAGACGGACAATATCATATGGAATATACCAATGACTGTTTTGAGGTATGGAACACCGGCAGACAGTGTGCAAACTGTACTTCTGCCAGAGCACTCCAAAACAATGACCGTTACTCCAAGTGCGAAGTGCTTGAAGATACGATCTATCACATCAATTCCTTTCCTGTAGAAATAGAGGGAACTGCCTTGGTATTAGAGCTGGTTCAGCCGGTACATCATGATACTGCAACTGAGCAGCCATCTAATCTATGTCAGTCCATGATGTCCGAAATTACGGACATCAATCAAAATATTCTGACAGATAATGAAACACATGCTTACAATCGTTTTTACCTGTTAGAACATCTGCCTTTTATCTTGTCTAAGGCGCAGAAAACACAGCTTGGAAGTGCCTGCATGATCCAGATCCGACAGTTTCGGGAGATTAACAATTCCTATGGCAGAATGGCAGGATTGGGACTGATCTGTACGCTGCACAATATTTTAAAGCAGGCATTTTCTATTCTAACGGATACTTATTTAGTCCGTTACAGCGAAGATACTTTTGTGGTACTTAACACCTCTCTTCCGTATACCGAATTTACCAAAACGGTAGCAAGAATCAAGGAGGAGTATGTTCCGCCACATATTTTATTCCAGAATGGTCAGATTCCATTCTCTCTTCGTCTCACCTCTGCTGATCTGTGTAACAAGGCGATCACCGGAGAAGATTCCCTGATCGAACAATTACAGACGGGCGACGAAGAATAATCTTCTAACATGATACCGACAAAAAAACAGAGAAAGGAGATGGCTCGCTATGTATTCCAAAAAGAATACGCGTAATTTGATCAGCTTATTACTACTGGTCTTATTACTGAATGCATTTCATTGGGATCTTCCGGCGACGGACTCCTCTTCTCTCTTCGCAGCAACACAGGCAGATTCTATTACATCACAACATCTGCCAGCCACCTCGGACACCAATGCAGATCTTCGTTCCGCTGCTCTGCGTAAGAACTCCATCATTACGGAAGATCTTACGACCTTTCATAAAGAAGATATTTGCACGGAGGAACTGCTAGGCATTGCTACGCATGAAATCTCTCTGCTTCGCACAACTCGCGCCAATCGCAGGAGTACAACGCAACAACGACTTCCCCTTCCTCACTTTGCATTTCATTTAGAGCATACGGATCATTTTGTCGGATATTTCTGTCCTCCGCAGCTCTGCAATACGACTTCCAGCTGTATTGCTATTTTATACTACATACACCAACAGGATGGACAAAAACGCTGACTGCTGTAATATCGGAAATTTGAACAAGAATAACCTATGAAGGTGTCAAAGATCCGATCCTATTACAAATTATCCGCGTTCCTTTGACACCTTCATTCAGCAGGAAAAGCAAAGCGTCTTTTCAGAATGGAGGATTTGTATGAGTATTCCACTTTGGATCATCATTATCATTGGCAGCATTTTTGGAATTGTATTAACAGGCAGTACCGTCTTAGGTCTGATCGGCATCGTGATCTATAAGATCGTCCGTAAGATCCGATTCGGCACCCCACTTTACGATTAATGAATAACAACGAATAAAAACAACTTTATATTGCCAAATTTTAAGAAAGAGCAAAGCCTGTTGGCTTTGCTCTTTTGGGATATAATAACTACTCATCATACAGCATTATCTAATCTATGACTGTTGTATAGCCTGCTTTTCAAAATATTTGTGAAGCAGGCTTAATAATTTTGACAGTTCCAATGGCTTTGCCAAATGTTCATTCATACCTGCTTCCATGCAGCGATCCACATCTTCATCAAACGCGTTTGCCGTCATGGCAATGATCGGAATTTCTGACAAGTCTGCGCGATCTCTGCATTCAGATCATTGTCCTCAACGATTAGCAAATGTAATTCTCCCATATCCGTATCTTCTATCGAAACAGTACTATCCGCTAATTTTCTCTTAGGCTCTTCCTCTGAGATTTCAAAAGAAAGCGTGATCACAAACTGCGTTCCTTCTCCCTGTTTACTTGTCACCTCGATCGTTCCACCCATTTTTCCGATCAAGCTCTTTACGATCGACATGCCAAGCCCCGTTCCATTGTATACACTTCTGGCATCAATACGCTCCTGTGCAAACGGCTCGAAAATATGTTGGATAAACTCGTCGCTCATTCCAATACCTGTATCCTGTATCGTCCAACGGTAAGTTACGATATTGTCGTGCACGCCCAAACAATCACAGTTCGTATGCACCTTTCCACCCACTTTATTGTACTTAATACAATTTCCGTAAATATTTAAGAACATCTGACGCAAATGCAATTAGAAAGCACCAATTCCCCGCTTTCCAACTTGCTCATTTGCAGCACATCGTTGATCAGCGAGAACAGATGATTCGCGGAGACTTTCATTTTCTTATGATTTTCCCGGTGCAATGCCGTATCATCCGGGTACAGCTCATCCACTTCCATCAACCCGATGATCCCATTTAACGGCGTACGAATATCATGACTCATCCTCGATAAGAAACTGGTTTTCGCTGCATTTGCCCGATCAGCTTCCTGCAACGCCTTTTGCAGCTGTTCATTTTTACTCTGCAGGCTTTCCGTATATTCCTGCTGGATCGCCACCTCATCAATAGATTTCCCGATCAGGGAGTCATTGTTGGATGCCACAATCTTCTTTCCACTTGCGATGACGATCGTACCGTCACGCTCCAAGCTATAGCCGGTCACTTTTTTCCACCGTCTCAATCATCAATTCGTTCGATCCGGAATACATTCAAGGTATCGACATCCGGACAGGCAAATACAGCTGTTCCCGGCTCATTGCCCGGTATTTCTCCACCATACCGCAAAATATCCACATAAGGAAATGCAACATGCATCGCCATCGGACAAAGTTTGCCACGCTCCGTGTCAAAATCATAGCTGTCCCCGATCTTATGACCTCTGTGGCAAGGATGCTCTCCCTTTTGGTCGATCAGTGTGATGCGAATCTTCGGTCTTCTCATTGATCCAGTACCTCCAAACAGGTTTCTAACGGGATGCCTTTGAATTTATCAACATCTTCCGCATGGGAAACGATCATCATCTTTACTACCTGCATCGCCTTATCTGTCGCAGCCTCTAAGCACTCGCCATCCATGATCTTCGCGATAAATACAGCAGAAAAAATATCTCCCGTACCCGGAAAACGAACCGGGATTTCCTCAAAATCAATGCGGAAATAGGCATCCTTTTTGTGATCGTAGCCAACGACCGCTTTACTCGTCTCTCCCTTAATGATCGCACTGGTGATCACGACCGACTTTGCACCGTAAGCACGCAGCTGGTCGATGACTTCATGATATTCCTGCTCTGTCATCCCCTCCGGCTGATACTTCGTATTCGTTAAATAAGACGCTTCCGTATAATTCGGCACGATATAATCTGCCGCAGAGATCAATTCTCGCATCAGATCTACCGTTTCTTCTGTCATGCCATTGTACAGCTTTCCATCATCACCCATGATCGGATCCGTAAAGATCACCGAACCGTCTGCACTCTTCTTTTTACAAAAGTCTGTCACCAGCTTCGTCTGCTCCTTAGAAACAATAAATCCTGTCGAAACCGCATCAAACTGAAAGCCAAGCTGCTCCCAGACGGACAACGTGTTTTTCATATAATCCGTTGTTTCCAATATGTCAAATTTGCCATAATCCAAAGTGTTCGATACAATGGCAGTCGGCAGGTTAAAAGTCTCATATTTCATATGCGACAATACCGGCAGCATCGCTGAAAGTGCCACCTTGCCATAACCAGCCAAATCATTGATCAATAAAATCTTTTTACTCATAATACTCGTATCTTCCTCCGCTTCTTTCGTACTTTTCATCTTAACATCATTCCCTCACAAAAACAACAAAACCTCACAAAGTCACTCCGCTTGATGCATTCGGGCGACTTCCTCTTCTCTTCGTTTGAAGATTCTTGGAAAGGTGGTAAAGATCACGACCGTTGTGATGACCCCTGCCACAAAATCGGTGATGCCCTCTGACAAATACACGCCCCGAAATCCAAGGAAATGGGTGAGCACAAAGCACAGCGGGATCAAAATGACCACTTTACGGTTGACCGCAAGTAATAAGGCTGATTTTGCCTGTCCCAGTGCGACATTGATATTCTGCAAGGTCATCTGCACGAAAAACATGATAGACCCCATCAGGAAAAACGGGGTATACTGCCGTACAATTGCTGTTACATTTTTACTGGCAGAAAACAGGTACGCATATACCTGTGGGACGGTCATGGAAATCGACCATATGATGATCGCAAATAGAAAGGCAATGACTGTTACATAGCGGATGCCTTGTTTGAGCCGCTTTGCATTGCCCATTCCATAGTTATAACTGACAAAGGGCTGCATGCCATTGCCCAGACCGTTTAACGGCAGTGAGATCAACTGTAATGCACTGAGCATGACTGTCAACGCCGCCGTATAGTCCTTATTGCCACCTGTTGCCATGTTCAAGTTGATATTAAACACGATCTGGATCGCACACTCTGTAATCGTCATGATAAACGGCGTGACGCCAAGTGATGCGATCGACTTCATACGATCTAGGGAAAATCCCATTTCCTGTATGCGAAAATGAAATAAGCTTTTCTTAGAAAAGAAAAAGGCAAAAATACAGACGCAGGACAGCATCTGCGAAAGGATTGTCGCAACACTGGAGCCCTGTACACCCATATGAAGTCCAAAAATAAAGATCGGATCAAGTACGATATTCGTGACCGCACCGATCAAGACGGACCCCATAGCGATCAACGAATATCCCTGTGTCAAAATAAACGGATTCAACCCCTGTGCCAGCATGACAAACAGCATACCGCAGGAATAAATCCGCAAATAAGATACTGCAAAGTCGACCGCACTTGGTGGGCATCCAAATACGACAATGATCTGTCTGGCAAACACAAAAGAAACCGCTCCCAAGACAATTCCTATGACGGATAACATCGAAAATGCGGTATTAAACAGGCGGTTTGCTTCTGCCATATCACCCTCGCCCATTTTGATCCCGGCGCGCGGCGAGCCACCAAGTCCCACTAGATTTGCGCACGCCTGCATAATAAGCGTGATCGGCAGCACAATCCCGAGTGCTGCCAGTGCATCCATTCCGAAACCCTCTATGCGCGCCACAAACATACGGTCAACAATATTATAAATAAAAGTCACTAATTGAGCGATCACAGCCGGTATCGTCAGACGAAACACTAAGGGAAGGATCTTTCCTCGTTCTAACTGCTCTGTCATATCTGCAGATGTTTTTTTCTTTCGTGACATTATCGTTCCCCCTGTTTCTGATAGGCTGCTAATTCTAAGTCATAAACCACACGCATTACTCTACCCAAAATACTCTTCCATCATTTCTAGGCGCTGCAACCGGATTCTCACCATCTATGTATCCTACTGCGCAATGACCGATGCCTTCCCACTCGCCTTCAATGCCAAGTTCTTTCAAGAGTTTCTGATATTCCGGCATTTCAAACTCTTCTTTCGCTCTGTGGATCCAAATGCTTCCAAGACCAAGAGAATGTGCTGCAAGCATCAGATTGCCCATGACAAGACTACCATCATACTGATAAGTAGGCACTTCCTTATTGCCAAGTACGATCAAGATTGCAGGAGCACCATAAAAAGGATCGTTGCCCTCCGGTCCGCCCATGATCTCATTGTTGACTGCCGATAATTTATCCCGAAGTTCTTTATCCGTCACTGCAATAGTGATCACTGCCTGTCTGCCCCTGCCATTGGCTGCATACAAACCAGCCTCTACGATCTGTTCCAGATCTACCTTAGGTGGCATTTCTGCCTTAAATTTGCGAATACTGCGTCTTTCCTTCATTGCTTTGATTACTTCGTTCATGGTAATACCTCCATTTCATTTATTTTCTGATTGCGTTTGCAATCGATCTGCTTTTCCTCCACCCTTGCAATTCACCTCTTATTGTAACGCAACTTTTCTCATTCGCCAAATATAGATTATCAACAGTGCAGCCCCGGTAAATATCCAAGAAGCTACATATACATTCATTAACATCTCAAAAGTTTTGATCTTTTGGAAGATGGTTGTCAGCCAAATAATGCGAAATACCACCGTTCCCAACACGGTAAAGATCGCAGGTTCTAACGATCTTCCCATCCCTCTTAATGCCGCGCTCTCAACCTCATAAGTAGCGGTCAGTCCTTCCAAAGAACAAACCCGATGCATACGGATAACAGCATAGGCTGCAACAGCTTCGCTGGTTGTATAGATACTTACAAAAAAATCATCCCATATCAGAAAAACCGCACACAATATTTCCGTAAAAACAATGCCAAACAACATGGCATAGCGAAAGATCTTTTTACAACGATCCAGATTACCTGCGCCATAATTTTGGCTCGTAAAAGTAATGGTCGCCTGCGCAAAGGCACTTGCAATATCATAGGTAAAATACTCAAAGTTTAACGCCAACGACGATCCTGCGATCGCTGACTTTCCAAAGAAATTAATGCCGCTTTGAATAAACACATTGGAGACGGAAAAGATCGCCCCCTGAATCCCTGCAGGAACTCCGATTTTCAAGATCCGAAGAAGCGGGTCTTTTTCAATGTGTAACTTACGATAGCAAAACTGAAACTCATCCGAACGATGTGCCAGATGAAATAACACCATAGCCGCACTGACAACATTGGAGATCACTGTCGCGATCGCCACTCCGGCAACGCCAAGTCGGAAACAGATCACCAGAAATAAATTTAAAATGACATTTACGGTTCCGGATATCAGTAAATAGTACATCGGTCTTCTGCTGTCACCATAGCTGCGCAAAATGGCAGCGCCAAAATTATACACGACCATAAAGGGGATACTGACAAAATAAATCGCAATGTATAACATCGCTTCCCCCAGAACATTTTCCGGTGTTCCGGACAGAACTAAAATTGGTTTGGCGGTGATCCAACCAAGTAACATCAAACCTACGCCCAGCGCACCGCCAAACGCTAATATCGTATGAACTGTCTGCCCGATCTTACTTCGTTTGTCCTGTCCGATCAGTAATGCCAATACCGCATTAGGACCTACCGATAAGCCCACGATCAAGTTCACAAAAATACCAACTAACGCAACACAACTTCCTACCGCTGCAAGCGCATTATCTCCCGCAAACCTTCCGACAACCGCAACATCGGCAGAGTTAAACAATTGCTGCAAGATGCTGCTAAATGCCAAAGGCATGGCAAATAAAATAAGTTTCCCCGCAATCCCACCATGAATCATATCCATTTCTTCTGAT
>JALEPA010000215.1 GCA_022766515.1 Lachnospiraceae bacterium
CGCCTGATTCTTTCATCTCCGTCCAAAGATCATTACCCTCACGAGATCTTTCTCCTACTCCGGTAAAAATAGAATATCCACCATGCTCTGTAGCGACATTTTGAATCAATTCCTGGATCAGCACGGTCTTACCGACACCGGCACCACCAAACAAACCGATCTTACCGCCTTTTGCATATGGTGCCAACAGATCGATAACCTTGATTCCTGTCTCCAACACCTCAACAGCAGGACTTTGTTCCTCAAATCCCGGTGCATCTCTATGAATACACCAATGCTCCTCATCCTTCAGAGACTCTCCATTATCAATGGTATCACCTAACACATTGAACAAACGACCTAAGGTTTTATCTCCTACCGGCACTTTAATACCGCTTCCCGTTGCAATGACTTCCATATCTTTGTGCAGACCTTCACTGGATGCCAGCATAATACAACGAACCGTATTATTGCCGATATGCTGTGCCACTTCCATGACGCAGCGTTTTCCATCGTTGTCCACTTCCAACGCATCTTTGATAAAAGGAAGGTCTGAATCTTCAAATTCGACATCAATAACAGGACCGGATACCTGAACGATTTTTCCTGTTTTCATAGTTACCTCCATTACTGCACATTACTTGTCCTATCTATGTGCCACGATACTTATTTATGTTTTCGTTTCTGCGCCTTCGCACCACTAATGACCTCGGTGATCTCCTGTGTGATCGCCGCCTGCCGTACTCGGTTGTACTCGATGGAAAGCTGGGACAGGATCTGTCTTGCACTGTCCGTCGCCGACTGCATCGCCAGCATGCGGGAATTATGCTCACTTGCATATGATTCTACCAATGCACCATATATGAAACCGTTAATGTAGTTTGGCACAAGAAGTTCCAAAATCTTATTCCAGGATGGCTCTGCTTTGAGCTCTTCCTGATATACATCAATCGGCATCTGCACCTCAAATTCTTCTTTGGAAAGCGGCAGCAGCTTTCGCATCTCTGCCACTGTTGTCATTGAATTTTCCATGCAGGTATAGATAATGTAGACTTCGTCCAACTCTCCCTGACGATAGCGTTCCAAAATGTCATCTGTGATCATACGGGCACGATGCAGGCTCGGACTCTGCACCGTATATTTGAAATGCTTATGTACACGCAGACCCTCTCTTGCAAAATATTGTCTTCCCAACTCACCCAGGACAAACAAACTGTTTTGTCCTCCCTGCTCAAATAGGGAATGTGCCATTTTGATCACATTGTGGTTGTAGGCACCCGCTAATCCTTTATCCGCAGTTACGACAATATAACCAACTTTTTTTTCGTCTGCCGGAATCTGTGTCGTGTCCTTAAAATAAACGCTCTCCAGATCCGGTATATGGCGCAGGATACGACGAAATGCCTGCTGCAGAGAATAAAAATACGGCTCTGTATCCGCCAATTTTTTCTTTGCCTTTTGCAGCTTTGTGGACGAAATCATGTACATTGCATTCGTGATCTTCATCGTATCTTTAATGCTTTTCATACGCTTTTGTATTTCTTTCGTATTCGCCATCATGACCCTCCATGCTATCCCAAATATTCCTTTGCGCCTGCTAAAATGGAAGCTTTCAGATCATCTGACAGATCTTTGTCTGTCTCGATCTGACGGACAATCTCCGGGTGACTGGTGTGGAAATATTCCAACAGTCCTTTTTGCGTCTCTTTGATCTTTTCCTTTGGAACTGTCAAGAACAATCTGGAAGTAGCTGTCACTAATGTGATCACTTGCTCTGCCAGTGACATCGGGTGTCCAAGCGGCTGTTTTAACAGTTCCATCAATCCATTACCATACGCAAGCTGCTGTTGGGTCTCTTCATCCAGATCCGAACTAAACTGCGTAAACACTTCCATCTCACGGAACTGTGCCAGATCAATACGGATCGTACCGGAGGCTTTCTTCATTGCCTTGGTCTGTGCTGCTCCACCGACACGAGATACGCTCAGTCCCACATTAACCGCCGGACGCATACCTGCAAAGAACAGATCACTCTCTAAGAAAATCTGTCCATCCGTGATGGAAATGACATTCGTAGGAATGTATGCTGACACATCTCCTGCCTGTGTCTCGATAATCGGAAGTGCCGTGATCGAACCACCGCCAAGTTCGTCACTCAAGCGGCTGGATCTCTCCAACAAACGGGAATGTAAGTAAAAAACATCTCCCGGATATGCTTCTCGACCCGGAGATCTTTCCAACAGCAAAGACAACGCACGATATGCTACTGCATGCTTGGAAAGATCGTCATATACGATCAGTACATCTTTTCCCTGATACATAAAATACTCTGCCAACGCTGTGCCGGAATATGGTGCGATATATTCCAAAGAAGCGGATTCACTCGCTGTTGCCGTTACAACGATCGAATACTCCGTCGCATCATTTTTCTCTAAAGTGTTGACCAACTGTGCTACTGTTGACGCCTTTTGACCGATCGCCACATAGATACAGATCACATCTTTGCCTTTTTGATTCAAAATAGCATCCATAGCAATCGATGTTTTACCTGTTTGACGATCACCAATGATCAACTCACGCTGACCACGACCGATCGGAAACATGGAATCAATGGATAAGATTCCTGTCTCTAACGGCTCTGTGACCGATTTACGGTCCACAATGCCCGGTGCATCACATTCGATCGGACGGTAATCGTCTGCAGGAATGTCTCCCTTTCCGTCAATCGGTGCGCCGAGTGCATTAACAACGCGTCCTAAATATTTGTCACCGACCGGAATTCCGGCACGCTTTTTGGTACGCGTCACTTTCATTCCTTCTCGGATCCCGGTGTCCTTGCCAAGAACAATGCAGCCAATCTCTGTATGCTTAATGTCTTGCACCATTCCCTTTACACCGTTTTCAAAAATTACGATTTCTCCATACATCGCATGTTCCATACCGTAAATGGTTGCAATGCCATCACCAACCCAGATCACGGTACCTACTTCATGCTCTCTACTTTCCATTTCATAATTTTCAATCTCGCTTCTTAAAATAGATATAATATTTTCTGAGCTGATTGTACTCACATCATCATCTCCTAGTTAATTTTTGTTTTAAGCAGTTCATGCTGCCTAAAATGCTTTGATCGATCTCCAGATCCCCTATGCGGATCACAAATCCACCGATCAAGCTGCTATCCTGCTCCAGTGTCAGTTGAACCTGTCTGCAGCCAAACCTTTTACAAAGCTTGTCCTGTAATAAGCCAAGCTGCTCCTTCGTCGGCTCCGTCATATAATACAGCGTACCTGCCAGGATCCCCCGGCTCTGTCTCTCACACGCCTCATATGCCAGAAAAATGTCCGGAAGGATTGCTGCTTCTCCATAATCGCATACCTTACTTAAAAAAGCATGCATAGAGGAAGGAAACAGCTTTGCAATGACCTGATGCTTTTGTCCTGCCGATACAATCGGACTGCAAAGCACCTTTTGCAATTCTTCCGACTGCAGATAAATCTGTTTTGCGTCTGCAATATCCTCTCCGGAAATGCCAAGTTCAAACAAGACCCTGCCATAATTAATTGCCGTCTGCTTCATGAGATTTCCCTATTCCTGCAATATACTGGTCGTAGATTGAACGATCCACTTGGACATCCACCTGCTCCATTAAGATTTTGCCTGCGGCTGCCATTGCTACTCCGGCAATCTGCTTTTGCATATTTTCCATTGCCTTTTCTCGTTCGGTCTCTACATCTTTTCTTGCTTTTTCCAATATATGATTTGCCTGCTTCTCTGCCTTTTGGACACGAATCTCGTATTCCTGATCTGCACGCGCCTTGGAATCTTCCATGATCTGCATGGATTCCTCCTTGGCATTTTCGAGCAGTCCATCATATTGCTGCTTTAACTGCATTGCCTCTTCTTCCCTGCTCTGAGCAGCCGCAAACTGCCCATCGATCATCTCTTTTCGTGCTGCAAGCACATTCTGGATCGGTCCGATCAAAAAATGTCTCATGGCAGCATACAAAATGATTAAATTCAGCAGGGTGAAGATAAATCCATCAAACCTTAACATGTTGTATCGCCAGCCTTTCTGTCTGTATTATCCAAGCATCAAAATAATGAGCAAAGCAATAACGAAACCATAAATAGCTGTTGCCTCTGCCAACGCACAACCAAGTACCAAGTTGACTTTGATCTTTGGCTCTGCTTCCGGCTGTCTTGCGATCGCATCTACTGCCTTGGATGTAGCCATACCAATACCAATACCTGCTCCAATAGCGATTAACTGTGTCATAATTTACCTCTTTTCTGCACTGTTTCTATGTAATTTTCCTGTTTGTCTTGGTACAGTGCTCCTCCGACAAACTTTCCTAAATTATCAAAAATCAATCCGTTTCTACTGCTTCTCCCACATAAAGAGCAGTCAAAAATACAAATACAAATGCTTGGATCAAGCCGTCAAAAATATCAAAGTATGCACTAAAAACGGCTGGTAAAACTGCCGGAACGACAATTTTTAATAACTCCATGACGACAAAGGAACCTAATACATTACCAAATAATCGCATGCACAAGGACAATGGTCTTGTCACGACCTCTAATAAGTTGATCGGTGCTACGATCCAGATTGGTTGTATGAATCCTTTTAACCAGCCTTTGACTCCCTTCTGATGGATTCCTGCAAACTCGACTAACAGGATGCTCATAACCGCCATCGCTGCGGTCACACCCATATCTTTCGTAGGTGGCTTAAATCCTACCAATCCGATTAGGTTGGCTACTGCAATATACACCAGCACGCTCAACAGATATGGTAAATACTTGAGTCCGTTTTTGCCAAGCAGTTCACCAAAAAAGTTCTCTGCCATCTGATAGCCCGCTTCCAATGCAAGCTGCACCTTGCCGGGATGTTCGACTGATAAGTTTCTGGTCAGTACAATGGAGAGAAGAATCAGAAACGCCATAATGATCCATGTTACGACGACCGATTCCGGAACTTGGATGCCGCCAAAAGCGGGAATTGTAAATACTGTGTTGCAGTTTAATTCCTCCATCAGCTCCTTCGTTAATGCCTCCGTAATACTCACTTCCTTTCCATGACTTTTTGCCATGTCTCTCATTATAGACTTTCACTTTTAGATGTCTAATAACTTCTGCTTATTTTATCATTCGCAATCGTTATGGAATCTCTTTTGCCCCGAAAAATGGGACTTTTCAGACAATTTTTTAATTTATTTCTTTTATAAATAAGAGCAAAAAATAAGAACAACGCAGGCATAAATAACACCTGCGTTGTTCTTATTTCTTACATTCCTATCACTATTTTTTATAACAATCCCGTACTAAAATATCGTTCTGCGCGATCAGGAAGGATTGTTGCGATCACTTTATCAGGACCGTATTTTTCTGCCATCTGTCTGGCAGTCCAAATATTTGCCCCGGAAGAAACACCGACCAAAAGTCCCTGTACCTTTGCCAATTCTCTTGCCGTGCGGATCGCATCCTCATCCGATACCTCCACAACATCGGTGATCAGTTCGCGGTCTAGCACTGCCGGAACAAATCCATCGCCAATTCCCTGTATCTGATGGATCCCCGGTCCATCTCCATGAAGTGCGGAAACGCCCTTTGGCTCTACCGCCACAATACGCGTATCGGGATTTTTCTCCAATAAATATTTTGCAACGCCCTGCAGGGTACCACCACTGCCTACTCCGGAAATATAAATGTCGATCTTCTGACCGATCTGTTCACATAACTCTGCTGCGGTCGTACGATAATGTGCATCCGGATTTGCCGGATTTTCAAACTGCTGTGGCATAAAATATTTGTCCGGGTCAGACTGTACGATCTCGGTCGCCTTGTCAACAGCACCTCCGATGCTGAGTTTCGGCTCTGTCAGCACTAATTCTGCGCCAAATGCCCGAATCACTTTCTTTCTCTCTTCACTCATATTTTCCGGCATAACGATTATCACATGGTAACCTTTTCGCACCCCGACAAACGCCAAACCAATGCCTGTGTTTCCACTGGTCGGCTCAATGATCGTCATGCCCGGACGCAGCCGTCCATCTGCCTCCGCTGTCTCGATCATGTTTTTGGCGATCCTATCCTTAATGCTGCCGCCCGGATTCAAAAACTCTGCCTTTGCAAAGACATTGCACCCCAACGTCTCCTTCAGGCACAGAAGCGGTGTGTTTCCGATCAAATCAAGTACATTACTGTAATACATTATTCTCCTCATTTCTGCACACGCTTTCTATGTGCTATAAACTTTGCTATATCATCATTTTATGCTCTATTATACTACTGATTGCACTATAATAGTAGAGACGAATGTAAAATATGTCCTGTTTCCCCTCATTCCACACCTGCTGTGGCAACCATGCGCTCCATAAAGAAATGATTAAACGCAGCAATCACTCTTCCGACACCAAGTACCGAAACGACAGTTCCGATCCCAACGCCGATCAAACGATGTGCAAAGATCATTCCAACACTGATCGTAATGCAAATGTTTACCAGATCGAAACAGTTTTTTGTAAATCCGACCGGCTTATGAATAAAGTCTGCGATTGCCTGTACAATACCATCGCCCGGATTTGGGATAATCCGCATATTGAGTGACATGGCCGCGCCAATACCGGTAAGCAAAATGCCTGCAAGCAGCACCACAAACCGAATGCCAAAATTCTTTCCCGGAGCAGGGATCCAGTCAGAGAATAAATTCATAAATCTTGTAAACACCAGGCTTAGCGGCAGTTGCAATAAATCCGATAGCAAAATCAAAGAAAACGATTTATGCACTGTCGGCTGTAACACCTTGTACTCCTGTTTTTTCACTTCCTTTTCGGTTCTAAGATAGCGAATACTGTGTAACACTATCTCGATCAACACAAAGATCGCATAAAGGATAAACGTCATATTGCCAAAATTGACCTTTAAAATTGTTGCAATACTATAGGACACAGATATAATTGGCGAAACTCCTAATCCCGATTTCGTATTTAGAATAATACCCAACGCCAAACATAATAATCCCGTCACATAAAATAATATCCGAAGCAATGTACTTTTTTGTATCATCTTTTGTCACCTTCCATCTCTTTCATTGCATCGGATACTATTTTAGAAGATTTCTACTCGAATTACAAGTCGCCTTCCCTTACAGCTTGCCCCCATATACCGGGAATCCACTGCTGGCACCATAGTTATCAATCTTCCGGAATGCCTTTAAGGTTTCCATATCTTCTGCGCTGATCTCAAAGTCAACCTCAGCATTGCTCTTCATATGCTCCGGATTGCCCGTCTTTGGAAGAGAAATCGCACCCAACTGCAATGTATAGCGAATACAAAGCTGTGGTACGGAAACACCATATTTTTCTGCCATTGCTGCGATATCCGGCTGATGCAGTATTTCTCCATGCGCGATCGGAGAATAAGCTTCCACTGCAATACCGTTTTTCCGGCAGTATTCTACCAATTCTACCGGCGTATTACTGATATGCAGCAAAATCTGGTTGACCATTGGCTTGATCTCTGCTGTTTCCATCAGACTTTCCAAATCTCCGATCTGGAAATTAGAAACACCGATTACTTTCAACTTGCCCTCCTTGTAGGCATCTTCCAAAGCTCTCCAAGCCGCACGGTTTCCCTCAACATATCTGTCTTCGCTCTGATTCACTTCTACCCAAGGCTGTGGACTATGAATGATCATCATATCCAGATAATCCAGTCCCATCTTATTTAATGTCTCATCAATGCCAGTCTTTGCCTCTTCATAAGTCTTGTGCTCTGCAGCAACTTTCGATACCACAAACAAGTCCTCTCGTGGAATTCCGCAGGTTCTCACGCCTTCACCCACACCACGCTCATTACCGTAAGCCTGTGCCGTGTCAATGTGTCGATAGCCCAGTGATACGGCTGCTTTCACTGCATCCGCTACCTTGTTTCTTACGAAATTATGACTGCATCTGTGCGAACTATTTTCACGCCCCAATCTCTGCCATCTCCGCATTGATCGTATCTTCGGACGCCGCCATTGCCTGCAGTGTCATTTCCAAAAGTTTTGGCAATTCCCAGCCAAGCTGCTCAGCGCCGCGTGCAATAACCTCACGGGAGCATCCGGCCGCAAAACCTTTCGCTTTGTACTTTTTCTTCAGTGATTTCAATTCCATGTCCTTGGTACTCTTCGACGGACGCATCAAAGCTGCCGCCCAGATCAATCCCGTCAACTCATCCGCTGCAAACAGCACTTTCTCCATCTCATGTACCGGCTCTACATCTATCGTAGCACCACAGCCTACCGTAATGCCATAGCCATGTGAACATACCGCATGAATAACATCTTCACCAACGCCTGCTTCCCGCAACATCTCCGGAGCTTTCAAGCAATGCTCTTCCGGGTACAACTCAAAATCAATATCATGCAAAAGACCTACAATGCCCCAATATTCAGCATCGTCTCCGTAACCCAGTTCCTGTGCATACCACTTCATCACCGCTTCTACCGTCAATCCGTGCTGGATATGAAATGGGTCTTTGTTGTACTTTTGCAACAACTCTAATGCTTTCTCTCTTGCGATCGTTTCCATAACTGTATGTCCTCCTTTTGGGTCTGTTTTTATGCAATATTACCACTTTCCATGAAGCCTCGCAACTGTGTCATTACTAACCTTTACCTGTCAGAAAGCCAGCGACCGACTACCTATGTATGTACTGTTTTACATATACCGTTCCTCAAATTCACTAACCGGGATCGGCTTAGAAAAATAATACCCCTGATATATTCCGCATCCCATTTGCGAAAGGCGGCTCACCTGCTCCTCAGTCTCCACAC
>JALEPA010000232.1 GCA_022766515.1 Lachnospiraceae bacterium
AATAAAATTTGGCATACTGAGTGCAATGCAATGAGTTTTAACAATAATGAGGTACTGCGTGCGGTGCTATGAATAAATACCGTGTGCAGTACAACTATTTCTAACAGAAACGGAGATGTTTTAAAATGATTATCGATTTCCATACACATATTTTCCCTGAAAAGATTGCGTCCCGTGCGATCGCCAGTCTGGAGAAAAAGGCGCAGATGGCGGCTCATCTCAAGGGAGTTGAAAATACGCTTCGAGAATCCATGCAAAAAAGCGGCGTGGATCTCTCCGTGATCCTTCCCGTAGTGACGACCCCTCACCAGCACGAAACCGTAAACCGTGTGACACTAGAGACAAATGCACACACAGCGGAAACGGGATTGTTATCCTTTGGCGGAATCCATCCGGACAACAGTAATTATCGGGAAATTCTGCATTTTCTGGCTGAAAATGGATGCAAAGGAATCAAGATCCATCCTGTGTATCAGGGTGTGGACATTGACGATATTCGCTTTCTGCGCATTATTGACTGCGCCGAAGAACTGGGATTGATCACAATCACGCATGCCGGCTATGACATCGGCTTTCCCAGCGAGGGACAATCTCTGCCGGATCGCATTTGTCATATGTTAGATGAGTTGCACCCAACCAAAATGGTGCTCGCTCACATGGGTGGCTGGGGTTGCTGGGATGAGGTGTTGGATCGCATTGTTGGTAGAGAGGTCTATCTCGATACTGCATTTTCCACGACCTCTGTGCCCCGCACCGGAGCTCCTCTTTCGGATGAATTGTTTATGGAAATTGTTCGCAAACATGGCGATGAAAGAATTTTAATGGGAAGCGATAGCCCTTGGAGTGGTCAGACAGAATCTGTCGAAGCCATCCGGAACAGTTCGCTTCCCGATGAAAGTAAAGAAAGAATCCTTGGCAAAAATGCCATGAAACTTTTACAGATCTAATTGAAATATTTTAGTGGCTGTTATGCCTGATTTTCCTGAGCTACCAAACGATCTGCACCATACATTTTACGAAGCTTTGGCTTCTCAATCTTACCGGTTGCATTTCGTGGTATCTCGGTGAAAATGATCTCTTTTGGACGCTTATATCTTGGCAGATCCATACAGAAGTCTTCAATCTCCTGCTTATCGCAAGTCATACCATCTTTCACCTCAATGATCGCTGCGGTCTTCTCACCAAGACGACGATCAGGAAGTCCGATCACGGCTGCATCTTTGATCTTATCATACCGTCTAAGGAAATCTTCAATCTGTACCGGATAAATATTCTCGCCGCCACTGACAATAACATCCTTTTTACGGTCTACCAGGAAGTAAAATCCATCTTCATCCTGCATTGCCATATCTCCGGTAAACAGCCATCCATCTTTTAATGTTTCAGCTGTTGCCTCTTCATTACGGTAATAGCAAGTCATAACACCCGGACCTTTGACACATAACTCGCCAACCTGTCCTTGCTCTACTTCTACTCCTGCTTCATCTACGATCTTGCACTGCCAACGATATCCCGGCACACCGATCGCACCAACCTTATGTATATTTTCCATACCAAGATGCACACATCCGGGACCAGTCGACTCGGACAATCCGTAGTTGGTATCGTAGGCATGATTTGGAAAATATTCCTTCCAGCGTTTGATCAGAGAAGGTGGTACCGGCTGCGCTCCAATATGCATCAAACGCCACTGATCCAACTCATAATCTTCCAGCTTCAGATCTCCACGATCCAAGGCATCTAATATATCCTGTGCCCAAGGCACCAACAGCCATACAATACTGCAATGCTCACTGGAAACTGCTGACAGAATCGTTTCCGGCTTTGTTCCCTTCAAAAGAACCGCCTTACTTCCCGCTACCAGACTTCCCATCCAATGGAACTTCGCACCTGTATGATACAACGGCGGAATACACAAAAATGTGTCATCTCTGCTCGTCTCATGATGCTTTTGCTCCATCTGTGCCGCCTGTGTCAGGCTTTGATGCTTATGCAAAATAGCTTTTGGAAATCCCGTCGTTCCGGAAGAAAAATAAATTGCACCAAAATCCTCATCTGTTATCTCGATATTAGGTTCCTGGCTGGAACAGTCTGCCACCATTTCATGATAACTCTCTGCGAACTCCGGACAACCGTCTCCCACATAGATCAACAATCTTCCTTTGCACAATTTCTCAGCATTGGCTTCCATTCGTCCAATAAATGCTGATCCAAACACCATGACATCTACTTCTGCCAACTCCGCACAATACAAAATCTCATCTGCATCATAACGAAAGTTAAATGGCACCGCAATGGCTCCGGTTTTCAATACACCGAAATAGATAGGAAGCCACTCCAAACAGTTGTACATCAAGATAGCTACTTTATCGTTTTTCTTTACCCCACGACTCAATAGCATGTTGGCGAATCGGTTTGCCTTTTCATTAAAGACGCTCCATGTGATTTCCCGACGATATGGTTCAAAACGCGAAGGCTGAATCAAATCATACTCTTTCCAACTTGTTCTTCTGGTGTCCTTTTCATCCGGGTTTAACTCTACCAATGCCACCTCATCCGGATACAATCTGGCATTTCTTTCCAAATACTCTGTAACAGGCATAATCCCCTTTTCCTTTCTCCAATTCCATATTGCTCCCAAGTCCCCTACTATGCAAACTGCCGATAACAAGTATCGGCAGTCAAATCATCGTATTTCGTTTTGTAAACTGTCTCTAACATTCAATGTTGTTACACAGCCAACAGAATTTCTTACGATAGCAAATCCTATCAGATCTTAGCATATCCATAACTATTTACGATAGCATCCAGCTTGTTGCCCGCCTTACAATATGGGCACTCTCCCAAACTATAGTTCTGATAATCCTTAATGTCATCTACATGATAAATAGAATCTACTGTCACACCATCCACTTCATCAACGGCAGCAAAGATTGCGGATACACCTTCCACAATACCACCATAATAACGGATAGCCTGAATACTCTGCTGAATTGTCTGACCTGTTGTCGCACTTGCAAGTACAAGCACCACATGTTTGTTCATCAACATTGCCTCAACATTTTCACGGAAGATAATCTGTCCGCCTGTGTTGATCTCCGGTGTAATGACATTAACACACTCATGTGAGTTTAATGACATAATACCTGCTGCTGTCAACTCCTCCGCCAGGTATGCTCCGATCACCTCGCAGCCATCCATGCAAACAATTGTACCAACCGCCGTCGTATGTTTATACTTCTTCACAAATTCCTTTGCAGCCATCTGTGCCTCTGTATGTCGACATTTGATTGGTGTCATGTTCAAATAATAATTGATATGCGAGTGGTTCGTCGCAAAGTGTCCCGGAATCGCCTTCATTTCAATTTTACGGTTCGCCTTTGCAGGTATCTTCACCTGTCTGTCCAACATATCGCTCATACCCAATACCTCCTTTGAAAATGTTCTTTACTTATTATTCAGGAACTTCTACTGTAACCTTCTCTAAGTGCCACAACTCTGTCGCATATTCTTCAATCGTTCTGTCTGATGAGAATTTACCACATTTTGCTGTATTTAACATCGCAGATCTTGCCCATCCCTTTTCATCGCGATAAGCTTTCTCTACGCGTTTCTGTGCTTCTGCATAAGAACGGAAGTCCTTAAGGATAAAGTACATATCCGGACGACCACCGTTGCCATCCAACAGAGAATTGTAAATATCACGGAACTCTTCCGGATTGCCTGGTGCATATGTACCATCTACAAGCTGTGTCATTACGGCACGGATATCGGAATCCATGTTATAAATTTCTCTTGGGTTGTATTCATTGTTATGCTCATATGCAATAACTTCATCAGAGGAAAGTCCGAAGATGAAAGCATTTTCCTTGCCAACTTCTTCTACGATCTCTACATTTGCTCCATCCATGGTTCCTAATGTCAACGCACCGTTCAACATGAATTTCATGTTACCGGTTCCTGATGCTTCTTTACTTGCTGTAGAAATCTGCTCAGATACATCTGCTGCCGCAAAGATGATCTCTGCATTTGACACACGGTAGTTCTCGATAAACACTACTTTCAGCTTGCCATCAATGGACTTATCGTTGTTGACAACATCAGCAACACTGTTGATAAGCTTGATGATCTGCTTTGCACGATGGTATCCTGCAGAAGCCTTTGCACCAAAGATGAAAGTTCTTGGATAGAAGTCCATATCCGGGTTCTTCTTGATCTCATTGTACAAGTACATAACATGCAAGATGTTGAGCAGCTGACGCTTGTACTCATGAAGTCTCTTAACCTGTACATCAAAGATGGAACGAGGATTTACCTCTACACCATTATGTTTCTTAATATACTCAGCCAAACGAACCTTGTTCTGATATTTAATGTTCATGAACTCCTTCTGGCTCAATTCATCATCAACATAAACGGACAATCCATCAATATGCGCAAGATTTGTGATCCATTCGTCACCAATCTTCTTAGTTACCCATTCTGCCAGCAGTGGATTACCATGCAACAGGAAACGACGCTGTGTAATACCATTTGTCTTATTGTTAAATTTCTCAGGCATCATCAGATAGAAATCTTTTAATTCCTGATTTTTCAAAATTTCTGTATGTAATCTTGCCACACCATTAACCGAGAAGCTTGCTGCGATTGCAAGATGTGCCATTTTTACCTGACCATCATAAATGATCGCCATTCTTTCCACTTTTCCGTAATCACCCGGATAAGCAGCCTGAATCTCTAAAATGAAACGGCGGTTGATCTCTTCAACGATCTGATAGATACGAGGAAGCAATCTGGAGAACAACTCCAATGGCCATTTCTCAAGTGCCTCTGACATGATCGTATGGTTGGTGTATGCACATGTTTTAGTTGTAACTGCCCATGCCTCATCCCATTCGAGTCCGTAATCATCCATCAAAATACGCATCAACTCTGCTACGGCAACGGTTGGATGGGTATCATTCAACTGGAAGCATACCTTCTCATGGAATTTACGAATGTCGTCATGTTTCTCCATATATTTCTTAACTGCAAGCTGCACACTCGCTGATACGAAGAAATACTGCTGTTTCAAACGAAGTTCTTTTCCTGCCATGTGATTGTCGTTTGGATACAATACTTCGCAGATTGTACGCGCAAGATTTTCCTGCTCCACTGCCTTCTGATAATCTCCCTTATCAAAAGAGCTAAGATTAAATGTATCCATTGCCTCTGCATCCCAGATACGCAGTGTATTTACAACGTTGTTCTGATAACCTACGATTGGCATATCGTACGGGATAGCACGAACGCTCTGATAGTTCTCCTGGGTAAATTTATCTTTTCCATTTTCATCCTTGCGGATTGCAACATAACCACCGAATTTTACTTCTACAGCATATTCCGGACGCTTGATCTCAAATGGGTTACCATCCTTCAACCAATCATCTGGCTTCTCTACCTGATAACCATTTTCAATCGCTTGCTTAAACATTCCATATTTGTAGCGAATACCACAGCCATATGCGGCATAGCCCAATGTAGATAAGGAATCCAAGAAACATGCTGCCAATCGACCAAGTCCACCATTTCCAAGAGCGGCATCCGGCTCCTGATCCTCGATCACATCCAGATCAAGTCCTAATTCTTCAAGTGCCTCCTTAATTGCCTTGTTACCCTTAAGATTGATAATGATATTTCCCAATGCACGACCCATAAGGAATTCCATTGACAGATAATATACTGTTTTAACATCTTTCTCCTCATAAGTTCTATGTGTTGCCATCCACTGATCGACAATAAAATCCTTTACTGCGTAAGAAACAGCCTGAAACAACTGCTGCTGATCAGCCTCATCAATTTTCTTACGGAAAAGTACTTTCACATAATCCTCAACCTCTTTTTTGAATTCTTCCTTGTTAATTTCCTTCATGCCCTTTTGTCCTCCTCACTTCATCTGTGGCTGAATGGTTGTTAATTCTTGTCCGTTTTTTCTATTACTGCACGCTTCATTATTATAACTTATTGCTTTTCAAAAATCAAATTGAATATGTCCGCAAAACCGTGCATAAATTAAAACAAACTATTTTCTTATAGAAGTTTTGACGACATATCCTCACATGTCTCTCATCACTTCTAAAGCAAGGTGATCCTATATGTCTCGAAAAATATGCTGTTTACTGATCTTGTCACTCGCGTGTTCCTGTCTGTCCGGATGTCAAAAATCACAGAAACCGGCAAAAGAAGCATCCTTAGACTTTACCGTTGTAACAGACTCTGAAATCCCGGAAGAACTGCAAACTTTGATCGACGAACGAAAAGAAAAGCCATTTACACTGACCTTTTCTGACCAGGCTTACCTATATGTCGTCAAAGGCTACGGAAAACAGAATTGCAGCGGTTACCAAATTACCATCCATGATTTTTATAAATCACCGGAAGGTATCTATTTTAACAGCGAGCTGTTTGGTCCCAAGGAAGATAATCCGGACGCCCGTGAATCCTATCCTTACATCGTCATTAAGACCGAATATACAGATCTTCCTCTGATCTTTGCTGACGAATAATGCTCTATACTTGCCAATATACGACTTTTCGTGTAAAACAAGTACAATATTTACATTAGAAGCCTCGGTCCATTTGTGCTAACATGAGCGCAAATGGACTGATCATGCCGTCATATACAAACCACTTGAAATCGTGTAAAATACGGCTGATACAATATTTTATCAGCCAACCATCTGCTTTTGGGCGAGGGCAGATAGGTTTGTCAGCAAAAGTGAGCTTGCCTCTGCACATTCACTTTTTACATTTTAACCACTCGCTCAGAAATGAGGATCAACGAACATGAATTACACTTTAACTAATGATAAGCATGAAATTTTTATTGACTGCACCGCTGATATCTCTACTTCCCCCTTTCAGGGAAAAGTATTGTGTCTACAAGCATTGCAGGCAAATGTCTTGCGTATTCATACCAAGAAAAAGTCTATGCAGGCAGCGGAATCTTTTCATTCCTATGCCATAGATGCACTCCCGGAACTTAGCGGCACTTTCGATGTCACATCAGATGCGGAAGGACTTACTTTTTTTACCGGAGCACTGCAGATTCGCATTACTTCTGCAATGGAAATGACAATCCTTGACCAGCAATCAGGCAAGGTACTTTGCCAGGATTACACCGGTCCCAAAGCCATTCCCGAAGCAATGACTCCGGAAGAAAGAGATCAAATGATCCAAGAGGGACATGCCCTCCCGGATGAAAATGTTTCTCTCTCCTATCAGGTTTATAAGCAACTCAAACCAAATGATTTTGTATATGGTCTTGGTGACAAGACCGGTGTATTAAACAAGCGTGGGTATGACTATGCCATGTGGAACTCTGATCTACCGGATCCACATGTTGAAAACTCATCATTCAAAGCTTTATACAAATCCATTCCCTTCTTCCTGATCCACAATCCGGAATACAGTTATGGAATATTTGTAGACAACGCCCATAAGTCGTTTTTTGATATGGGTTTTGAAAAAGCTGATTATTATAGCTTTTCGGCAGTTGCCGGCGAGTTGGACTACTATTTCTTTAGCGGCAGCCCGGCAGAGATCATTGCCGAGTATACCAAGCTAACAGGTCGTGCCCCTCTTCCACAGCTTTGGACACTTGGGTATCATCAGTCCAGATGGAGCTACGCAAGCGACCGTGAAGTGCTCGATCTGGCGCAATCCTTTATAGACCACGATATTCCATGCGATGCCATTCATCTGGACATTGATTACATGGATAATTTCAAAGTATTTACCAACGACCCTGAGCGTTTTTCGGATCTGACCGGATTGGCTGACACTTTGGAGTCACAGGGTATAAAACTGGTAACTATCATCGATCCCGGCGTAAAAGTAGAGGACGGATACACTGTATATGAGCAGGGTGTACAGAACGGCTATTTTGCCACCACCCCGGAGGGAGACATCTATGAAAATGTTGTATGGCCAGGCGATTCTGTATTTCCTGATTTTACTTCTTCCACAGTCCGAGACTGGTGGTCACATCATATTGCTTTTCAGAAAAAGCACCACATCCGTGGCATCTGGAACGATATGAATGAACCCGCAAGTTTTCGTGGACCATTGCCGGATGATATTGTCTTTGCGGGCGATCCCGATACCCCTGCACTCACTCATGCAGATATCCATAATGTCTACGGACATCTGATGGCAAAAGCAACTTACGAAGGACTAAAACGCGAGGATGGCAGACGACCTTTTGTGATCACCAGAGCATGCTACAGCGGTACCCAGAAATACTCCACTGCATGGACAGGAGACAATCAAAGTCTTTGGGCACATTTGAAAATGTCTATTCCACAGTTATTAAACCTGGGCGTTTCCGGTATGCCAATGGTCGGTACCGATATTGGCGGTTTTGGGGCAAATACCACTCCCGAACTGCTGAGCCGCTGGATCGAAGCCAGCTGCTTTGCACCATTATTCCGCAATCACAGTGGCAAGTACACCAGACGCCAGGAGCCTTGGTGTTTTGATGAAACCACCACGAATATTTATCGTAAATATGTAAAATTGCACTACCGCTTTTTGCCTTACCTGTATGATCTGTGTTATGAGGAGACCCAGACGGGATTGCCTATCTTGCGCCCACTGTTTCTCCATTATCCAAAGGATAGCAATGTATATGAGTGCAACGACGAATATCTGGTTGGTGACAAACTGTTAGTGGCACCTATCACAGAACAGGGTGCCCGTTACCGTGTCGTATATCTGCCGGAAGGTGAATGGATCGACTACTGGACCGGAGAACATTTTTCCGGTGGACAGCATATTATGCGGGAAGCTCCTCTGGATATTTGTCCTATCTATGTACTTGCCGGTAGTATTCTTCCGGCTTTCAAGCCGATGCAGGCAGTCACTCCAGCTTCAACGACAGAATTGGAGTTGTTGATCTACCCAAATGCAAACGGACAGACTACACCTTATACCCACTATCAGGATAATGGTGAAGACTTTGACTATGAGCAGGGACACTATAATTCATATCAATTTACAGTATCTGATGCCTCTACCAAAGAGCTGCACACAACCATGTTGCAACAGGGTTATGCAAAATACCAGAGTATTACTCCTATCTGGAGGTAAGCCTAAAAGTTATATCTGCAAATGCAATGTGATCCCCCACCCTACAGGACACCTTGCTATTTGCAGGTATTTTTTTACCATTTACATAAGTTCCATTCAGAGACATCTGATCCTGCAGTTCCACTTTTTCCTGATCACAATACAAACTGGCATGATACCTGCTAATTTCAGGAAGCATAAGACAAATATCCTGATATTTATCTCTACCTATTCGATTTTCTCCATCCGCCAGCAAAATTTGATCCGGTATTCCCAGTTCTCTAATCCTATCACCGCCCTTTTCCATCACCCTATCCAACATATACCCCGGCCTATCCGAAATACATTCTCCATAGGATCCAGCAATATTTTCCCGTCTGCCTTTCCGCATCCGTACATGCTTGGATGCCCTCTCGTCTGTCCGCAATCTTGCTTCATTTTGCGCCGATTCATCTTCCCACACCCTTTCTCTTTTTCGACTGCGAGTTTTACCTTTTCCATCCAATAATTCTTGCGTTTGTGTTGTGTTTTTTCTTTGCTGCTGTAACAGCTGTTTTATCTCCTGTAGGGACATTGTTCGTTCCTGCACAATATCATACAGTTCATAAAATGCTTTCGCCTGCGCCCTATCATCGTGCCTGATTCTTTTCATAAAGAATTGTATCAGTTGCAATAATCCCTGATAGGTATCCATTTCATAAGTTGGATAATAACACATCCAAAGTTCGTTACCGTCCGCAGATAAATAGATATAATCTTCTAAAAACACGAAATGTCTTTTTTCCATAAAATACGGTTCCACTCGCTGCAACAGCTCAATTACCTGTATTAAGATCCGATCTGCTGTTTGCACCGCCACACTTTTGTCCTGATAATATTCTTTCAGAGACACTCTCGTGTTTGTTTCATAGCAGAACAAAACATTCTCATCCACAAACTGTTTGACAATCGGAACAACACCCGCTATGCCATTGTGCAATAGCATTTTCATTCCTATATCATCCCATGTTTCCAGGGCTTTCGGATCATCCTGTGCAACCACCACATAACAATTGCCGGATTTCTCATCTATTTCAAATAAACTCATTCATCCCTCCGTCTTCGTCCAGCGGATCATTTGTTCCGGCTGCCATCTTGCGTGCGTTCCCTTTTTTTGAATGACCTGTAAATCTTTTAAGAAATACCGCATAACCGGAATCTTCCATTCCATCTGCACC
>JALEPA010000247.1 GCA_022766515.1 Lachnospiraceae bacterium
CTGGGGTTATATGGATACGACCGAAAAAATGGCAGAAAAGTATCCGGATGTTTATTTTTCACATGGAACGGGCTATAAGAGTAACGGAAAGAATTTTAACAACTACTTTGGCAGGATTTACCAGGCAAGGTATTTGAGCGGCATTGTCGCCGGTATGAACACCAAGAAAAACAAAATTGGATATGTAGCAGCGCAGGATTCGTCCAACTCTGAGGTAACAGGCGGCATTGATGCGTTTGCAATCGGTGTAGCGTCCGTGAATCCTACGGCAAAGATCTATGTTAAGATCACAAATAGCTGGTATGATGAAAAGAAGGAGAAGGCGGCTTCTGAAAAACTGTTAGATATGGGCTGTGATGTTATGGCGCAGCATTGTGATACACCGTATCCGCAGACTTTGGCGCAAGCGCGCGGGGTCTATGGAATCGGCTATAATTCGGATATGAGCAAGGAGACACCGGACGCCTGCCTGACAAGCGTGATCTGGAATTGGAGTGCTTATTATACTTCAGCGGTTAAGAGTGTGTTAGATGGTACTTGGACCGGAGAAAATTATTATGGTGGTATGGTCGAGGGACTGGTACAGATCACAAGCCTTGCTTCCTTTGTGGCTGAGGGAACTCAAGCAAAAGTTGACGAGGCAACGGCGGCGATCCTAAGCGGAGAAAACAATGTTTTTGACGGCGTATTGGAGACGAACACCGGAAAGAAGATTGGTAAAGAAGGCGCAACATTGGACGATGCAACGATCACCGGTGGCATTAACTGGTATTACAAAAATGTTGTTGTGACGAAATAAGGGGGGAGATTATGAAATTTACAATACGAAAGAAGATTTTTCTTTGTTCGATCATTCCACTGCTGCTGTTAGGTGGTATCGTGATCCTGGTCGCAGCTACGATCGTAAAAGGTGCGATCATCGATCAGGTGGAAAATTCCCTGCGTGGAACGGCGATCGCAACACAGGCAGCTTATGATCAAAATACGGGATCTTATCTGCAGACAGAAAACGGAGATGTCTGGAAGGGCAGCTACAATGTGTCACAGTCTGAAAATCTTGTTGACACGATCAAAGAAGAGTCCGGCATGGAAGTGACTTTCTTCTATGGAGCAAAGCGAATCATGACATCAGCGAAAGATAAAGATGGCAATCGTGTGTTGCAAAGCGAAGCCGGGGAAGTGGTACAGAAGGAAGTGCTGCAAGGCGGCAAAGAATATTTTAGCGATAATGTTTCGATCGAGGGAACGATCTACTACGGTTATTTTGCACCGGTGTACCAAAGCGGAGACAAAGGAACACCGATCGGTATGGTCTTTGCCGGAAGAAAACAGCAGGAGACATTCCAGAGCGTGCTCCGTATTATCAATACGATCGTAGCCATTGTCTTGGTGGTTGTGGTATGCTGTATATTGATCGTTAGTTTTTGTGCCAACTCAATCACAAAGGCATTAAAGGCAAGTATCGGTACGGTGCAGCAAGTGTCTGCCGGTGATCTTCAGGTATCTTTCCGAAAGGGACTGCTCAAGCGCAAAGATGAGATCGGAGATCTGACGCGGGCAATCCATAAGCTGCAGCAGGAATTGCGTAATATTATTGGTGGCATCAAGGAAAGTACAGATGCACTTCTCAACGCATCGGATACACTGGAACAGACGACAGGTCAGACCTATGACAGTGTCGGAAATGTCAAGAATACCATGAATGGCATTACCGATGGAGCACATCGACAGGCGCACGACATGGAAAAAGCATCCGGAAATGTGCAGTATATGGGAGATGTGTTAGAGAAGACGGATCAGGAGACGAAGGAGCTTAGCAGAGGAGCAGACAGTATGAAGGGTGCCAGCGATCAGGCGTCGGATATTGTGCATGAGCTTCGCAGCGTAAGCGATGAGGTACAGAAGGCAGTCAGCATGATCGCAGAGCAGACGAGACAGACCAACGAATCGGCACAAAAGATTCGAGAGGCATCGCAGTTTATCTCACAGATCGCAGAAGAAACCAATCTGTTGTCTCTGAACGCCAGCATTGAGGCGGCAAGAGCAGGAGAAGCAGGAAAAGGATTTGCGGTCGTGGCTTCCGAGATTCAAAAGCTGGCAGAACAGTCCAATGCGGCAAGTGGCAATATTGATCAGATCGTCAGTGCATTGATCAGTGATTCCGAGCAGGTTGTAGCGACAATGCACACGGCACAGGATGTCATATTGCAGCAGAATCAATACATAGAAAATACAGAGAGCAGTGTAACCTCCGTGATGGAAGAGATTGAACATTCCGTACGAAACATCCGCAGCATCGAGGGTCTGATGAAGGAATTGGAAAAGGCGAGAAAAGAGATCGGAGATGTGTTCACCGAGATGTCATCCATTGCGAATAACAATGTAGAGGGAACGGAAGAGACAACGAGGGCACTTGCAGCGATGACGGATGATTTCAGTAACATTGAAACATCATCGCAGAGTCTTCGTACTATGGCAGATGGATTGGCACAAAATATTGCCAATTTTCGCTTGAACGAGGAGTAATTTTTGGCGCGTTGATCGCATAGCAGATCAAGATAGGAAAGGTAGTGCAGACATGAAACAGATGAAAATGCATAAAAATCAAATATGTATGCTGCTTATCCTTTGTATCGCTCTGACCAGCTGCATGATGCAGGCTGGGCGGTACGATCTGTTTGCGGTACGCGAAAATACAGAAACCGGCGTAGAACAGCAGACGGGTAAAGATGCAGGAGTATCGGAAGTCGGAACATTGGATGCCGATAATGCGGTACAGCTGCAGTCTGACCGGGGCGTTGTCGGGGAGAAAGATTCTCAGCAGATCGAGACGGTCAAAGCCTTACCGATGAAAGAAGATTATCGTTTGGAAGATGCTTCATATGGAGCACTTGCGTTTGCGCTACAGAAATTAAGTCTGTCCGGCAATCGTAAGACGGATCTTACGACATACTCTGATGCGGTCTGTGTAATCATGGATCAACCATTTTGGCGTTGTGCCGATCGTCTGCAGAAACAGTATTGTTACCGTGCGGATTCTATTGTTGACAGTCATAGAGTCCTGATCTCTTATCTTCATCGAAAGGATGGAGAGAAAGAGAGTTCTATATTCTAAAATTGAGTGAAAACGAAAAAATAGAATATAGAATTAAGGAGGTTTCTTTATGTTAGAAACAATTGGAATTATTTTGGTAGCAGTTGCCCTGGTAGCAGTAGGTATTTTTTCTTGGCGTTGGGAGAATGCCGGAGAGGATGATGTGATCGATCAGGACAATCCTGTGCAACAAATGGGACAGGAACATAAGAACTAAGCAATAGCGAACACAAAAGATTATCGTAAAAAAAGCCCTGTATTGACAATGTGGTATTCGTCAGTACAGGGTGTTTTTTGTCTATAAGGAACTTTAGGAAGAGAGTGGCAGGGAGAAGATAAACTCCGTACCAACACCTTCCGTGCTGATCACATTAATATGTTCGCCATGTGCTTCAACCAGCTCTTTGGTGATGGACAAGCCAAGACCTGTGCCCGTTTTATCTTTACCTCGTGAATGGTCACTTTTATAAAAGCGATCCCAGATCTTTCCGGCATCTTCTTTCGTAATTCCAATGCCGTGATCTTTTACCGATACAAATGCTTTGTGGTGCTTCTTTTCGGTGTGGATCTCGATCACGGAATCCGGGTGGCTGAATTTGATCGCATTGTCGACCAGGTTTTGGATGACACGCTGAATCTTGGATTTGTCTGCATCGACATACAATTCTTTGCCATCCAGAGACAACTCCAATGTGATCTTCTTCTGCTCGCAGCGTCGTTCAAACGAGGAAATGGTTTCTTTAATCGTCTCATGCAGATCCATTCGTTCCAATTCCACGATTAGACCATTACTTTCAAACTGGTTAAGATCCAACAGATTGGATGTCAGTTTGGTTAATCGCTCTGTCTCAAAGACAATGATCTTTAGGTATTTTTCCTGCATTTCCGGTGGGATCGTTCCATCGCTCAACGCATCCGCATATCCGCGAATAGAAGTAAGCGGTGAGCGGAAATCATGCGAGACATTTGCCAGAAATTGCTTTTGGTAAGTGCTCATGCTTAGTGTCTTTTCTGCCATATATTTGAGGGAAGAGACAAGCGCCAGCTGTTCGGCACCGTATACCGGAGCCGGAGACACATCAAAGTTACCATTGGTATACTCCTTGGCGTTTTGCCCAATCTTCCAGAGAGGAGTTACGCTGCGCCGATATAAAAAGAGTAGTATGATGCCGACCAGTCCCAAAAGGAGCAGGTAACAGGTCAGCAGCATATCAATGTATTCCTTTGCCTGATTTTGGATCAGTTCCATAGGGGTTAATAAGATCAGATAGCCTCTCGTTTCCTTGGAAACGGTTAAGGGGTACACAACAGAAAGTTTCGCTTCGGATACGATCCCTTTTGGATGGACACCGGTCGTGAAAGTATTGTTCAAGAAATCGGAATCGAATTCAGGAATGCTTTTTCCGGTATATCCTTTGGAAGAGGTATCGATCCGGATCTTGCCCGAAGAATCGGCAAGCCAGATGTCTGTGTGCAGCAGACTGTTAAACAAGGATCCCTGTTTTTCCAAAGATAAGACGCCATCGTCCGCTTTTCCGTTGGTGACCGCATAATGGGACGCCAGGAAAGTGGCTTCCTGATAGAGTTGATCCTGTTTTTGGGATTCCAGATGTTTATACATCAGCTTATAGCCATAGGTGTTTAATAATAAAAACACCGAAAGTACCAGGACGAAAAAGGCGATGATGTATTGGATTCGTAATGTGAGTTTCATGTGTTATCCTTTCTCATGATATTCAAATTTGTATCCGATGCCCCATACCGTACCAAGTTTCCAGCTTGGATGATCTTTGAATTTTTCGCGCAGTCGCTTGATGTGAACATCGACCGTACGAGTGTCGCCAATGTAGTCGTAACTCCAAATGTGATCCAATAATTGATCGCGGGTGAACACCTGATTTGGGTGTGATGCCAAAAAGTAAAACAACTCCAATTCCTTTGGTGGCATATCTACTGTCTCACCCTTATATTGCACGGAATAGTCTGACAGATTGATGACCAGATCCGGATAGGTGACACATTCCTGCGGAAGCTGCTCTTTTGCAGCAGGGGTAGGGACTGCCGGAGTAGAGGCAGGTGCCGGTGTTTCCTTTACGGTTCTTCGCAGCACGGCTTTGACGCGTGCGACCATCTCTTTGGAATCGAATGGTTTCATGATATAATCATCTGCTCCCAGTTCAAGTCCTAGTACTTTATCAAAGGTTTCTCCCTTTGCGGAAAGCATGATGACAGGCATGGAACCGGTACGGCGAATCTCGCGAAGTACCTCGTAGCCGTCAATTCCCGGAAGCATGATATCAAGCAGGACCAGATCCGGTGAAAAAGAAGGAAGTACATCCAATGCTTGTTCACCGCTGTAGACGATCTTCGTCTCAAAGCGTTCTTTATTTAGGTACAAGCCGATCAACTCGGCGATGTTTTCATCGTCATCGACAATGAGGATTTTTTGTTTATCTGCGATTGTTACACTCATATGGTAAACCTCCTTTTGGTGCGGGTGTGTTAGGATTTGAAAGTGACGATCGTAACACCCATGTCACCTTCGCCAAACTCGCCTAAGCGAAATGCTTTGACATATTTCAGTTTTTTCAGTCGGTTGTGAACAGCGGTGCGAAGAGCTCCGGTTCCGCGACCGTGAATGACGGTGACCTGTGTCATATGTGCCAGGTAGGCATCGTCTAAATATTTTTCTAATACCGGCATTGCCTGATCTACCGTCATGCCGATCAGATTGATCTCTTGGTGGATCGCAGCCGCTTTACTCATACCGATCTTGCCACTGCCACTCCTGGACTTGGCAGGTTTGATGATCTTTGGCTGCTTGATCAATTCCAGGTCATTCAGATTGACCTTGGTGCGTAACAGTCCCGCCTGAACAAACAGGTCGCCTTTTTCATTTGGCAGCGTGCTTACTGTTCCGGCAGAATTTAACGACAAGATTTTTACATCCGCTCCAATGAATAAGTCTTTTGCCTTCAAAGTAGAAGTTTTCTTTTTCGGAGCGGCCTTTTGGCTGTTCGACTGCTTTTTGTCGATCTGTTCACGCAGCTTTGTTCGTTCCGCTTCCATTTCACGGATGTGCTTGTCACTGGATGCCCATTTGGTGTATTTTCGGATCGTTTCATCGGCATATTCTTTTGCCTCTGCTAAAATACGGCTCGCTTCCTCGTTGGCATTTTGCAGGATCCGATCTTTGGAACTGTCGATCCGTTCATTCTTTTCCTGCAGTGATTTGCGGAGACGAGACACTTCTTTGCGGCTGTCTGACACTTTTTGATGCTCTTTTTCCAGCTTGATCCTAGTTGCTTCCAGGTCGGCTAACACATCTTCAAACTGTGTTGCGTCATTTGCAACATGATGTTTGGCGTCTTCGATAATGTCGGCGGATAATCCTAACTTACTGGAAATGGCAAAAGCGTTACTCTTGCCCGGAATACCGATCAACAGACGGTAAGTAGGGCGAAGTGTCGCAACATCAAATTCACAGCATGCATTTTCGACATCCGGTGTCTGCAGAGCATAGAGCTTTAACTCGCTGTAATGGGTCGTTGCCATCGTCAGCGTACCGCGCTTGTGCAGGTTGGACAAAATAGCGGTGGCGAGAGCGGCACCCTCGGTCGGATCGGTTCCTGCACCAAGCTCATCGAACAGTGCCAGGCTGCGCTCATCTGCCTTTTCCAAAATAGACACAGTATTTACCATGTGAGAGGAAAAGGTACTAAGGCTTTGCTCGATACTCTGTTCGTCACCGATATCGGCATAGATCTCATCAAAAATACACAAACTGGATCCGTCAAAGGCAGGAATATGCAGTCCGGCTTGTCCCATCAGGCAGAACAGACCGACTGTTTTTAACGATACCGTTTTACCGCCGGTGTTTGGTCCCGTTACGACTAACAGGGAAAATTCCTTGCCAAGATGGATATCGATCGGCACGACCTTGTCCTTCGCAATGAGCGGGTGGCGGCCGTTTTTGATCTCGATATACCGCTCAGCCGGAAATTGTGGCTCGGTACCGCGCATCTGTTTTGATAACATACCTTTGGCAAAGATAAAATCTAATTCTGTCAGGAGACGATAGTTTTGCTCCAGATAGAATTGCTGCTCGGCAGCCTGATTGCTTAACTCTGCTAAAATTTTATCGATCTCTTCCTGCTCCTGGCGTTCCAGATCGCGGATCTCGTTGTTGAGTTTGACAACAGAGGCAGGCTCGATGAATAAGGTAGAGCCTGTTGATGACTGGTCGTGTACCATGCCGGAAAAAGAAGAGCGGTATTCTGCTTTGACAGGCAGACAGTAACGACCGCTTCGCATCGTGATAATGGCATCCTGCAGCATGGAACGGTGACTGTTTAATACGCTGTTGAGCTGCTCGTGTATGCGGTCACCTGCGCTTTTTAATTTGCGTCGTACCTGATTGAGTCCGGCACTGGCATCGTCTGCCATTTCATCTTCGGCAACGATACAGCGGCGAATCTCCTGCATCAGCGGTGATAATGGCTCAAGCAGCTGATAACGCTCATTGAGAGAGTCTCCCGTCTCATCGTTTTCATTCAAACTTTTGCGAAAATAGGCTTTGGTCTGTCCTGCTGTGTACAGAAGGCTGGAAATATCCAGTAACTCCCGCATACTGAGAGAGGCACCAAGTTCTAATCGTTTCAGACTGCCCATAATTTCCGTGACTCCCTGAAAGGAGATGGGACCCTGTGTCATGATATGGGTCAAGGCATCGGAAGTTTCCCTCTGTGCGACTGTGATCAGATCCGGATCAGTCTCCGGTTTCAGATCGTGACATTTTTTTCTTCCTCCTGCAGATCCGGCAAGATGTTCCAGCTGCTCTATAATTTTATAATACTCCAAAGTGGATAGTACTTTTTTGTTCATGTTGTTACCCTTTCTTATTTAATAGGAACTTATTTACTCATAATACACTAGAAATGGGTGAAACTGCAAGTTTTTGTGCGGAAAGAGTGATGTTTACAAGTTATTCATAGGTTATTCATAAGTCTATGCTAACATCAGAGATGATGGTATCACAGGAAGTCCGTGTCAACGCACGCTTGGCAGGGACGAAGTAAAATGGCAAGGGCGTGCGCACAAACGGGGATTGAATTTCATGAGCGAAGAGAAACAAGAGATGCGTGAAGATACTACGCAGCGAAATGAGAGACATCACGAAGAAAAAAAATATCAATTTATGAGAGAGCAGATACGGCCGCAGGGCAGGCATCGTGCCCGTAAAATGGCACGGACCGGTGGCGTGATCCTGTTTTTAGGGGTTTTGTTTTGTGGAATATCTGTTTTGACTTTTTATATTATGAGACGATACTGGCCGGTAGAATCTTTGGGGGCAGAGGTGATCTATGTGACACCAACGCCTGCAGATAAGACCGAAGAGCCGGCACCGACCAAGCAGGAGAACGATATAAATGCGCTCTCCTTAGAACAATATGCGAAAGCGTCCAAAGCCCTTTTGTCGCAGGGGAATAAGGTGAAAAATGCACTGGTCACTTTGTGGACAAAGGAAGATCATGACGCTAATATATCGAAAAGTTCCCTTTGCGGAGTTGCATTTCAACAGTCTAATCGAGGCATTTTCATATTAGCACCGAACACTTATGCGGCAGATACGAACGATGCTTATGCAGAGTTTTCGGATGGTAGTCAGGCAAAGGTGACTTGTATGGGGCAGTCCTCCTCAAGTGGGATTGCTGTGTATCGGGTAAATCGCAGTGAACTGTCGGATAAGATGAAGAAGGAATTGGTGGTAGTGTCTCTGGGACAGAGTGATACGCTAAAACTCGGAACGCCGGTTATTGCAGTGGGAAGACCAAATGGTGTTATGTATTCGGTACATACGGGGCTGATCACCAACAATGATCTGGAGATCCCGGTTACGGATGGTTCTGTATCGGTATGTACGACAGATGTCGCATATAGCGAACAGGGGGCAGGTTATGTCATTTCCATCCAGGGCAATCTGATCGGAATGATCACAACCTCTTATACCGATCAGACGGGGACTTCCGATATGGCATTTGTGCAGATGGATTGTCTGCAGCAGTGTACCGCAAACATTTTACAGGGTGAACAGGAAACGCATATGGGTGTGACCGGCAGTGCGGTCAATGCGGCAGAAGCGAAAGAATTCGATTTGGAAAAAGGATTGTATGTGCAGGCGGTGAGTGTGTCGTCTCCGGCATATCAGGCAGGGATCCGTGTGGCGGATGTCATTACGGAGATTGATAAAAAGGCAGTCAATTCTGCTTCCATGCTTCATCATGTATTGCAGAGTTACAAAGCGGGTGATACGGTCACAGTAACGGCATATCGCAAGACACCAAAAGGAAAAAAACAAAAGGAAACCATCAAGGTGACTTTACAATAAAAACTTAACAAGGAGTACAAAGTTACACACTTTGTACTCCTTGTTATTTTAATTTATAGGAAATTAGTTATTGAAGACATGCAAACAGGACTTCCAGCAATCGGTCGTTATCTTCCGGTTTCATGAAACAGAAACGCAGGAAGGAATCATCCAGATAGGGGAAGGTAGAACAATCGCGGATCATCAAGCCCTTTTGGATCGCCTGTTCAAACACATCCTGTGCCGTGACAGTGGTGTTGATCAGACGGAGTAAAATAAAATTCGCACTTGGTGGATAGTATTTGATCTTGTCCGCATGTTCGTCCAAAATATGGCAGATACGGGTGCGCTCGCTGTCAATTAATTCATAAGTATCCTTGATATATGCTGTATCTCGTAACATGATCTCCCCGGCTTCTACGGCAAGAGAATTGATCGTCCAAGGATTTTTGTGTTCATTACACTGCTGTAACAGTGCCTGACTGCTGCAGATGCAATAGCCAAGGCGCAGTCCGGGCGATGCAAAAAACTTGGAGACACCTCGCAGGACGATCAGGTTGTCATAGTTGTCTGCCAGAGGGATGGAAGTCAATTCGCTTGCAGAAGGTGCAAATTCTACATAAGTCTCATCGACCATGACATAGGTATTTTGCTGTTTGCAATATTCCAGGATCTCCCGCATTGTGTCGCGTGGTATCTGTGAGGAGGTTGGATTGTTTGGATTGCAGATGACCAACAGATCAACCCCTGCCAAAGAGGATTGCAGAGCCTTTAGATCCAGAACAAAATCCTGCTCTTCCTGCAAATGAAAATAATGGGATGTGCCACCACATAACGAGATCTCGTGTTCATATTCCGAATAGGTAGGACCGAGGATCAATGCATTGTGTGGATGCATTACCTGTGCCACCAGTGAGATCAGTTCCGTTGAGCCGTTACCCACCAGAATATGGTCCGGTGAAGTGTGTACATATTTTGCAATCGACTTGCGAAGAGCCGTGTAATCTCGATCCGGATAACTGGTGATCGCATCTATATGTTTTGGCAGCTCGTTTCGTACATCGTAGGAGATGCCGATAGGATTTACATTTGCGGCAAAGTTTACAATATCTTCCTTGGAAATATGGTATATCGCTTCTATTTTTTCCAGGTCACTTCCGTGAAAATGTTGTTTTGTCAAAGGAATCCCTCCAGTCTGATTTATTCTTAAGTTTATAATAGGAAACCGCTTTTAGTATAGCATTTACAAATAGAATGTCAAAAGGGCGGTATTTTTATGATTATTTTCTCTGATGAGGAATCTGGCAGACATCCGTAAGCGGGTCTTGAAAGCCAAGGATAGATAATGCTATAATGAACTTTAACAGAACAAAGGAGAAGGACCGGGAGGCATTATGAAAGATAAAATCAATCGCTTGGCAGAGGGCAAGTTTATATATGAAAGATCCGCAGTGACGGTCGAACCGGAAAAGCTGGAAGATAGTGTCTTCAGGGGAGATGTTTACGAGGGGAGCATTGTAATTTCCAACGAAAAAAGAAGATTTATGAAGGGGATCGTGACGACACACAGCATGGAAGTTCAGTTGCAGGACAGTAATTTCAGCGGTGTGGATAATGAGATCCATTTTCAGATACAAGTACCGGATCGTGGGGATGATACAATATTTGAATCGACACTTCAGATTATAAGCGATCAGGGGATCTGCACTGTGCCGATTCGTTTGGAACTTACAACCCCGTCTTATCGTTACAATGGCAAGGTGATCGATGGATGGAAAGATTTCGTAGCATTAGCGCAGAGTGATTTTGAAGAAGCGGTGCGTCTTTTTGAACTGCCTATCTTTTACGAACAGTTTTTATATCAAGATAAAAAAGGTAAAGAACAATACCGTGCCCTGCAAAGCTGCCGTAACAGAAGTGTTGCATTGGAGCAGTTGCTGCTGGCAAAAGGAGAAAAAGAGCAGATACAACTTTCTGTTGACCCGGTCTATCGTCAATACGATGGCTGTCGGGAGAGCTTTTCGGACGAGATCATGATCCGCACCGACACTTGGGGATATGACGAGATCCTGGTAGAGTCGGATTCAGATTTTCTTGTGGCAGAGAAGCAGAAGATCTGTACAACAGAATTTACGAACGGTGAGTATTGCTTGAAGATCACGGTGGATCCGGAGCAAATGTCGATGGGCAAAAATTTTGCGCGTTTGGATATCCGCACAAGACATCAGAAGATCCGCGTGGCGATCGTGGCGGTCAAGCCGGGTATCGAACACGAGCATGCACAGAGAAACCGGCGAAAGCAGCGCACGATATGCCAGCTTATGAAACGGCACATGGCATTTTGTATGAATCGCCTGCCGATGCAGGATTATTTGCAGGAGATGGATCAGCTGCTTCGGGGAAGTGGCGTCGAGAAAGACAGCATTTATATGCAGTTGTACCGTATTCATCTGGCGATCATGGAGCATCAGACAGAGGTAGTGGAAAAGGGACTGGCGGCTATCGAGCCACAGATTGAGGTCTTATACCGGGATGCACCGGACATTTATGCCGGTTATTATTATCTCAAAGGTGTTTGGTCCGGGGAAGAAGAGATCGTAAGCGAATGTGTTGCCAATATTCGGGAATGTTATGAGGAGCAGGGAAAGACATGGGGCGCATTTTGGTGTCTTCTGTATTTGGATCCTGAATGGCAAAATGATCGGGTGAAATATGATCTTTTGCTGGAACAACTGCAGAGAGGGTGCTATAGTC
>JALEPA010000262.1 GCA_022766515.1 Lachnospiraceae bacterium
AATATAATATTACAACCATCCGCTACACATTCCTCGATCGCCTTCTCTGTCCCAGGCGCATCGGTATCATCTACAATCTTTCGATCGATCTGATCGTCCTTCAAGCCCAGATTTTCCTGCATTCCTTTGATACCCAGATCATGCGTATACGAATAACCGCTTCCTTCGTCCGGATCAGACAGATACAGGACGCCCACCTTGATCTCATCTTTGGCGACACCACCCGACTCCGTTGTCGTGCTGTCTGCCGTGTCCGTTGTTCCCTCATTGGTCGCATAGTCATCCGGTTCTCCCTTACTGCTGCCGCAACCTGTCATTAGACAGCCACATAACAGGACTGCCAACATCCTTTTCCAATGTTTCATTTTCCTTCCCGCCTTTCACACACTTGTCTTATCACAAACCACAAATTTGCTTATCTATAGGATAGCACGAAATGGATGTATTTGCATCTGTTTTTTGATCTATTTGCCCTATTTTTTGACCTGGATACCTTCATCGGCATCCGGGTCAAAATGAGTCTTTTATTATGTTGAACGATTTAATTATTCACCTGATGATGTACCTCTTCTGTACTTGGTGTCAATGGCAAAAAGGTATACCCATGTTTTTTGCCATATTTAATGATCTTGTCTAACGCACCGATCGTCTTATCATTTTTGTAATAGTCGTGCATCAATACTACATTGCCGCGACCCTTGATCAAACCACCCGTCACATAACGGACTACATCTGCCGAATCCTTTGCGACATCCGAATCACAGGAAGCAACATTCCAGTCAAAGTAATGATATCCCCAACTGTCAATGTCTTTTGTAATGCGAGTCATTACACCGGGATTATACTTGCTGACCGTATTAGAACTTCCTCCCGGAAAACGGCTCAGTGTACACCAGACACCAAACTTCTTAAAGAACAGATCGCGAAGTTTGTCAAGATTTTCTTTATATCCTTTTTTGGATTGATATACAATATCATATTTGTGCTGATAGCCATGCATCGCCAGTGTATGTCCTTCATCAAGCACACGCTTCGTCAGGTCAAAATCCTTCTTTGCTGGTTTCAACTCAAAAAAAGTAGCCTTTACATCGTTCTTTTTGAGAATATCCAAAATCTTCGGCGTCGTATAACGGTTTGGACCATCATCAAAAGTCAGATAAATGATATTCTTGATCTTCTTGGTCACCTGCAGATCACAAGTATAGGTATGTTCTGCCGTACGGATCGTGATCGTCGTTGCACCAATCTTTTTTCCCTTCACAATCCCCTTGTCATTTACCGTAGCTACCGTTTGATCTGCGCTCTCCCATGCTACTGCCTTTTCTTCATTGCTAAACAGGATAGGAAGCTTTTCTCCCTTCATCATCGAATAGGTCGGATACACCATGCCGCGTTTTTTGACCTTGATCTCATGATAACTCTTTTCGGAAGATTTTTCCTCCATGATACGGGTAGTCCCCGCCTTACAGGCATGTACTACTCCTGTCTCAGAGACGGTTGCAACCGTAGGATCTTCGCTCGTATAAGTTACCTGATCCTGCTGACCATCCTCGGCAAGTTCCAGCTGTTCTCCCAGGAACAAAGTGGACTTTGCAGGCTTTGTCTCAGTCGCCTGTTCTGTAGCTGCCGCAGTCGGCTCCGCCTTCTGTTTTGTCGAATCCTTTTTACTTTGACATCCTGTCAATGCCAGACAGGTTACCACTGCCAAAATACCTAACGCCTTCATCTTTTTTTGTTTACCATTCATTTTTCATCCCTCCATGCCCCTTTGCTCTGGTTCTTCAGACCAGCCGGTGCATTTTTTTCATAAGTACATTTACCATAATCCTAACAAATGCTGCATCAATAAGCTCATTCCCGCTATTCCGATCCAGCAGCAAAATCCTAACGCAAGTGGCTTACCACCTGTTTTGATCAACTTGACAATATTCGTGTTCAAGCCGATCGCTGCCATCGCTAATACGATGAAAAATTTACTCAACTCTTTGAGCGGAGTAAACACTTCCGCTGATACTCCGGCACTAACAGCAACCGTTGTAATGATCGAAGCCCCGATAAAATATAAAATAAAAAACGGAAATACCTTTTTGAAGTTTACCTTTTTTCCGCCATCTTGGCTCTTACGGGTACGCACAAATGCCAATACCAGTGTGATCGGTATGATCGCCAAAGTTCTTGTCAACTTGACCGTTACCGCTTTGTCCAGTGTCGCACTGCCCAGATGCCACATAGAATCCCAGGTAGATGCCGTTGCCGTCACAGAGGAAGTATCATTAACTGCCGTTCCTGCGAAAATGCCAAATGCCTCACCATTTGTCGTACAAAAATGCAACAAAGAACCAAGTACCGGAAAAATCAATGCTGCGATCACATTAAAGAAAAAGATCACCGAGATCGCCTGTGCCACCTCTTCATCATCAGCATCGATCACCGGTGCTGTCGCTGCGATCGCTGAGCCACCACAAATAGAAGATCCCACACCGATCAATGTCGAAATCTTTCCCGGAATATGTAATACCTTGCACAATACAAAGGCAATGATCAACGATGTGGAGATCGTCATCAGGATAATGGGAAGCGACTGCTTTCCCGTCTGCAAAACGACCGATAAGTTCAACCCAAATCCAAGCAGGATCACCGCATACTGCAAGATTTTTTTGGATACAAAAGTAATGCCTGACTGCAATGTCGTTTTATCCTTGATAAATAAAGTCACTAACATTCCTGCCAAAATGGCAAATACTGCGCCACCAATGATCGGAAACTGCTTGCCAAACAACTGACACGGTATTGCGATCACCAGACAAAGTAAAAATCCTTTTCCATTTTTCTTAATAAATTCCATTGTCAACCTCTCTTCTTTTGTATGATTCCCCCTTCTCCAACGCCTTGTAAACCTCGATTATATTACATCATTTTGCGATATTGCGCAAGGAATACTTCTCGCCTGATCGCTTACGGCACAATACCAGAAACACTACCCACATTAAAACCGTGTCTGCCACCCATGACACCGGGAAGACCATATACAGACTGCGCAAAGTTCCTACTGCCGGAAAATAAGTCTGCGTCCATACAATTCGCAGTACGCAGGTACCAAGGATCGTCACGACTGCAGGAGCTGTCGAATAGCCAATGCCGCGCAAATAGCCTGCCGGCACTTCATACATCCCACAGATCGGCTCAAATGTCAAAATGTAGATAACACGCAAGGCTGCCTCGCGCACTACATTTGCATCCGGTGAAAACAAGCCCGACACACCGAATCGAAATACGGTCAACGGCACCGTGACCAGTCCCGAAAACAGGACAGAAAATCCAATACAGATCCACATGACCTTCCAACATCTTTTGCGATTTCCTGCGGCATAATTCTGACTTACAAAAGTCGTTGCCGCCTGCCCGAATGCGGTAATTACATAATAACCAAAATACTCATAGTTCATCGCGATCGAACTTCCCGCAATAACGGTCGCTCCAAATCCATTGACTGCCGCCTGTACAAAAATATTGGCAAAGCAAAATACCGCTCCCTGAATCGCCGTTGGAATACCGATCTGCAAAAGCTTACCGATCAGTTTCCAGCGCACAGTCAAATGATGCAAGTCCAGCTGATACGGTGTTCCCTTGCGCAGTAGCAAAGCAATTATCATAAGCATCGCAATGACATTGGCAATATCCGTAGCAAGAGCAACGCCCGCCACACCCATATGGCATACAATAACAAAAAATAAATTCAACAAGACATTGACAGCTCCCGACAACAGCAAAATAATAAATGGTCTTTTGCTGTCACCGCCTGCCCGCAAAATTGCGGCTCCAAAATCATATACTAACAGTGCCGGATATCCCACGAAATACAGTTTGAGATAAAGCAATGCCAGATCCATGATCTCGTTCGGTGTATGGATCAGTTCCAACAGCGGACAGGCAACCCATTGACCTGCTATTCCGCCTAAAATCCCAAAAACAAGAGCAAGTACCATTGCTGTACTGACTGCATCTTTCATCTTCTTTTGCTGTCCTGCACCGATCAATCTTGCCAACAATACATTCGCTCCCACTGCCAAGCCAACAGACAGGCTGACCAACAGCGCAACGATCTCACCATTCGTTCCTACTGCTGCCAGTGCATTTGCATCCGCAAATTTGCCGACCACAGCGGTGTCCGCCGCATTAAATAACTGCTGAAACACACTGCTTGTTGCGATTGGCAGAGCAAATAATATCAGCTTTCCAGCTAATTTTCCATGAAGCATGTCCATCGTCGTATCCTCCATCTATTTGTTCAATAATGATTTCATCATTTGTAGGTTTCCGGATTACCAAACTGGATTTATTGTAGCAGTTCTTGTATAATGAGAAAAGCGGATATTTCAGATAGATACCATCACAATTCCAGATATATAATTCACAAGGAGGTTTACAATGGATACCAATTTATTGAAATACATGGCTTTTGTAAAAACCGTAGAATATGGCAGCTTTACGAAAGCATCCGAAATACTGCATTACTCCCAGTCCGGCATCAGCCGCATGATCAACGATCTGGAAACCGACTGGAACTTATCACTGCTAGAGCGCAGTCGAACCGGAATCAAACTGACTGCCGACGGAGCCAAACTTTTACCTTATGCACAAAGCCTCTGCGAAGAATTTCAAAAACTGCAAATGCAGGCTGATGATCTGCGCGGACTACGATCCGGTCTGATCCGCATCGGAACCTTTTCCAGTGTTGCCACCCATTGGCTGCCAAAGATCATTGCTGCCTTTCAAAAAGATTATCCCGGGATTGATTACGAACTGCTGTTGGGCGACTATGCAGAGATCGAAGACTGGATCTTAACCGGGCGCGTTGACTGCGGGTTTCTGCGCATGCCGATCGAACATTCCTTTATGGAACTTCCACTTGGAGCAGACCGCTTACTCGCAGTCCTGCCTGAAGACCATCCTTTGGCATCGTCCGAAAAGGTTCCTCTTGCCGCCCTGTGTAAAGAACCCTTCCTACTCCTTGAAAAGGGAAAACGCGCTGAGATTGCCGCCCTGTTTGAGCGTAACGACCTACATCCTAATATTTATTTCACCACCTGGGATGACTACGCCATTATGTCAATGGTGGAAAACGGACTTGGTGTCAGCATCCTTCCGGAGCTGATCCTAAAACGCGTTCCCTACCGGGTCGTGATCAAGGAACTGGATGTCGCTGCTTACCGCACCATCGCTTTTTGTCTGCGTGATGAAAAAACCGCCTCACTAGCCATGAAGCGGTTCATGGATTATTTGGCCTATCGGGATTAAAGGCTGCATCCAACGAATCAACTTAAACTTTGCTATGTCTCTGATGAATACATGCCTGAAGGATTGTCTGAGATGTCCCGTTTTAGCAAGGTATCATCAATTTTTGGACGGGACAACAAAATTTAGAAATCACTGCGAAAACTAATTGCAACAAGGCAATTACTATAGTTTTCGTATGGCGGGATTTATTATTCTGACGGCTGCAAAATGACAATACAGTTACCTACTTGATAAGTAATATGTGGTCTGAAAGATGCCTTTAGGTGTGGGAAGTTTGATTTATTGTGGTTGCTTTTTGGATATGCGGTGTAGTTGTGGGGACAGCGTTAGTTCGGGTATTACCATCCCATCTCTGGCGGTAAGCACAGAGCGCACCGCCCCCGCGACATCTTCCGGACAAAGTGATGCCTGCAGATCTTCGGCTGCGGTAAAGTCCGCATTTCGGTACAGGTTCGTCTGTGTCATATCCGGGTGGATCACTGTTACTTTGACCCCATACTTTCTTGCCTCTTCAAATAAACTTCTGGAGAATGCTGTAAGTCCTGCTTTTGTAGCACCGTACGCACAACCATGCGGACTGTTTTTCAAGGCAGTGACGGAGGAAATCTGCAGCAAATATCCCTTCGACTTCTTCAGATCACGAAGTAACAGGTTACTAAGAATTAGCGGCAGTTCCAAATTTGTTCGCACCATCTGCTTGATCTTTGCCGCATTTAACTCTTCGTGCAGTCCATAATAACCGACCCCGGCATTATTGACCAAAAT
>JALEPA010000148.1 GCA_022766515.1 Lachnospiraceae bacterium
GCTTTTTCCTGTTGTATGGACGATCCTTTATATCCTCATGGGAATCTCTTCCTATCTGATCACGCACTCTGATTCCCAGGTAGACAAGACGAACGCCCTGACGCTCTATACCTTACAACTGGGTGCCAATTTCCTGTGGTCCATTTTGTTTTTTGGCATGGGGTGGTATTTCTTCTCGTTTTTATGGTTGTGTCTGTTATGGGTCTTGATCCTTGCAACCATTCTTTCCTTCCAAAAAATTTCACCCAGGGCAGCGTGGCTTCTTGTGCCTTATCTACTCTGGGTGACTTTTGCCGGATATCTCAATCTCGGCATTGCTCTCTTAAATAAATTTTAATGGAATCGTGCGATCAGTGTAATACCTTTTCCAGGCATCCATGTTCCTCGCAGGAATCATCCGCCAATAAGCCCTGTGCGTCAATAAAATGGCGTTGTTCGTCTGCATCTTTGTATATGAGCGACACATGGGTGAAGACAGTCGGATTGCTGCTTGCCGAACCGGATGCCAGCCACACGCCTTCGCCATCTGCTACCGTACCAGACTCTTGGTCATATAAGGCTTTCAGATGCAGATCTTCGGTTGCTGCCATATAGAGCACATCAGCCGCCACACAAGTGGTAATGCCTCCTTGCAGATCCATGACACGATTCAAGGTTGCCACATCAAACAAATTGTAATACAAATCTTTGCCATCCACCGAAAAATCATTCCAAAAAGTTGGGTTGGTTTCTTTCTTTGTGCATCCATATCCCGGATAATGCGTTGTCTGATTGATGTAACCAGCCAATACACTCAACTTTTGATAGTTTGTCATATCATCTGTCCAAAGCTGTTTTTCTGCCTGATGGCGCGCCGATGCATACAAATCCATATCAAGATCATTTTCCTGCTCATCATACGGCTGAGTTGCCACATAAACATAGTCGTATAATTCACCATCTTTATAAGCACATACCTTGCACACACGAACGGTTTCTCCCGCTGTGATCGTCAATGTACGCTCAGAAAGCTGCTTCTTCGCTTCCTCACTGTCATAATTCCAAAATGGCTGCATTACATTAAAAATACCAAGCATTCCCGATGTCCGATATTCATTCGTTGTATTTGCGCATTGCATTGTCGGTGCATCGGTAGAAAGTGACGAATCTGCCCAAAAACCGGCAAGTGGATCACTATCATCACAAATGATCGCTGCCTCAACAAATAATCTCGTTTCCTCATAATTTGCCGCCTCTTGTAGATTCACATAGACGGATATGATTCCTGATTTTTTGGCGATCAGCCTTCCCTGCTCGTCAACGGTAGTATATTCATCTGTGACTTCTTCCCGCACAGTCATACGCCGCACTTCATGAACTTCATAGTCATAATCGCAGGCAGGAGCTACATTAAACTCAATACCAAATGCATCGCCTACAGCCACTTCACTCGTTTGAAAATCTGCATACAAATTTGCCTTGTAGATCTGAAAAGTTGTTGTCGCATTTCTGGTATATTTGCCTTTTCCGATAATGTTGACGGTCGCCTGCCCTGCGTTTACATTATTCGTGCAAGACACTGTAAAATCAACATCTTTGGTTAATTTTCTTCCTGTGATCGAAACTACACTAAGATCCGGGATTCGTGGTGTACCATTGTACTGAACATCATATGCTTTGATCGAACAATCCTCAATTTTATAGGTTTCGCTACCTTCTTATAACTGATCGTAAGCTGATGCGCCTTTGTCGAGCGCAATGCCGTAATCTTCGTCTTCGCCGGTGCTTTTCCCGCTGCCTTCGCCGACTTCGTCACAGGCGATGCCATTATTGCCAACATACCGACCGCCAAAACAACCGATAGCATTTTGCCGACTGTTTTTCTCTTCATTTTCATTGCGTATTTCCTCCATCATTATTTATCATACCTATTTTAAGAACATCTTTTGCGAAAGTCAATCTTATTGCATCCTCGCGGAGCGTGCAATTTCCTATTCCCTAAAAATGAGCAAAACCAGCGTTTTGCTCTGCAAGAATTGCAAAAGCAATTCTTGGTGATATATCACTACACTATGAGCAATTTCCTACTCCATAAAAAACGAGCCACCCCATGCGTTCTATTGCATAAAGATGACTCGTTATTCTTATCACTCATACTAATCTTATAGTATCTATTTCACTTATTATGATCTCACCCGGCTCCTAGCATTTTACCCCAAATGCGCTCTTGCCCGGATAAACGGCACTATCGCCAAGCTCTTCCTCAATGCGAAGCAACTGATTATATTTTGCCACACGCTCAGAACGAGATGGAGCTCCTGTCTTGATCTGGCAAGTATTTAATGCGACTGCAAGATCTGCAATCGTAGTATCTGCCGTTTCTCCTGAACGATGTGAAGAAATGGCTGTATATCCTGCCTTGTGTGCCATCTTGATCGCTTCCAAGGTCTCAGATACACTTCTGCCTCAACGGTAGGATTTCCTCTTGAATCCAAAATCTCTCGTCCAATTACTTTCTCAATTTCCAAATAACTGTTCATGCTAATCCTCTTTTCTGCACACTTTTTTTGTGTCGCATCCCTTGTGCCGGGTGTGCGCAGGCACAATTCCCAATGGTTGTCCGACACCCTCATCCACTCCGGAAGCACAAGGAGCGGATGAGACAGTCGTGACACATTCTTTTGATTTATTCACATGTTAGTTCTGACTAACTGCGTTAAGGTTAGCATATCCTTTGGCTTGTTTCAAGTAGTCTCACTCACTGTAATTGAGAAAATTTATTAAACATTGCTTTGTTGATTCTTTTTTTCATTTTCGGATCTGACCCTTCGCAATATTGTCCCGGATCACCTGATCGACCACCTCAAACAAACGCTCCGATCCCAGCTTCGTTTTGCTCTGTCTTCCATACACCTGCTCTGCCGTGACCTGGTGTTCTTTCCAGTCTGCACCTCCATTGCTGTTATTTAACAGGATCGGCTGCAGATTATCCATCGCATGCGCATATTTGGATTCCGGTGTTTCAAATGCCTCAAATTCATCAAACAAGGCGATCAGCTCTTCCTTTTGCTCTTCCGGCAACAACGAAAAAATGCGTTCCTTTGCCGCATCCTCTCTCGCCTTCTGTGTTTTTAGATTTTCCGCATCATACGCATAAGTGTCCCCTGCATCAATCTCCACAATGTCATGGATCAAACACATCAGCATAACTTTCGCAATGTCAACCGGTTCATTCGCATATTCCCGCAAAAGATATGCCATGATCGCCATATGCCAGGCATGCTCTGCATCATTTTCATTTCTTCCATGCCCGGAGAGATGTGTCTGTCGAAAAATATTTTTCTCTTTGTCAATCTCTAACGCAAACGCCAGCTGCTTTTGTAATCTTTCCTCCATCGTTTTGCTCCTTTTCTCCTAATGCAATTAGGGAACTTGTTGGAGCCACCTACACCAAAAGTTCCCTAATAAATCGTCATTTCATTTACACACTCCAAATCACCACTGCGATCCACTCAATTTTTGAGTTTGCCCTCCGCAAGATCACGCTCTGTCATGTAATTTGTCGAAAAAGCCGCATTACATTCTGCGATCTCCTTGGTGCCGTTGATGTAATCGGCATATAGATCCCAAAGATCCATTCCACCGTCTGTCTCAAGAACATCATCATCCGGCTGCCATTCCTTTATCAAGGCAATACGCTCCGCCTTGGTGGTATCTTTGATCAATGTTGATTTCATGGTAATCCTTCCCTTCCTCGTAACTGTCTGACTGTCACTTGTCCCGCTGCAATCCCGGAATCCGTGAACCACCTATCCCTGCAAACCGTCAGACTGTCTGATCATATCTTCGACCACGATATCATAAATTTCACCGACGGAATTGCAATATTCCAAAATTTTCCAAGGCTCATTCGTATGGAAATGAATTTTTACCAAATCCTCATCCCCTGCTGCGATCAAACTATTTCCCTCAAAATGCTCCGTAATATAGTCTGAGATCTCATCCTCATCTAAGTCTTTGTCGCGTCTGTCGATCAATAACTGCGTATCATAGCGATATGCAAACTGATCATCCTCTGCATCTACCGATTGTACACCCATTATGTTCTGCCTCCTTCTCTGAATATTATCAATATCATATTGCTTATCATACAATTCCTGTCAGCAAATTGCAACACTTTCCCCGGCTGTGTGTTGTCGAAGAGTAAACTTGTCCTACCCACCAGGCACACACTCGTCTGCTTTATTTGAATACCATTTGCAGATAATTGTATAAAAAGATTTTTACACTACTGCCATCATGCCCCGTTCCATCAAAAAGCTGCCAAATATGCTCTACTCCGTTTTGCTGCAGCAAATCATGTATCTGAGACGGTGTATCTCCCACCATCTGGTCATCTTTTGCCCCTGACAAATATAATAAATATGGCTTTTCACCATCTCTATCAAATTTTAATTCATTCTCCTTCAACTGCCCCGGATGCTGACTTTTATCAACTCCCGGTGTCAAACCCGGTGCCGGACAAACCGCCCCCACATAGCCAAATTGCTCCGTATGCATATTTCCTATATACAACGACTCTCTACCACCCATAGAAAATCCTGCGATTGCTGTATGTTCTTTGCCTTTTACCACAGAAAAAACACTTTCTATGTAAGGCATGACATCCGTTTCCAGATCATTAATAAAATTATCGTATGCCAATGAATTTTCCAAATTCATATCTGTGCAAACGGCACTCTTCTTACTACAATAAATATAAGGACAGACAACAATCATCTCCTTCGTAAGCCCTTGCTCCATCATATTGCCTAACAGCACTTTTAACTGCGTGTTGTTTTTCATCCAATCCTGATCATCATAATATCCATGCAGTAAATACAGGACCGGATAGGTTCTATCTTTGTCATAATAGGCAGGTAATAACACATTTACTTTCGTTTTTCTACCCGCTGTCTGCGAGAAATACTCCTTTGTAACCCATTTTCCGTATTCAATATTCTCATCTTTCCGAAACATTTTTTCCGGAATTTGTTTTTTCAGCATACCATTCGCCCATTTCTGTTTATAACCAGATTGCTTTTCAAAAAATTGTGGCAATCCATTATAAACCATCTGACAAACTGTATTAACATCATGTCCGCCTGATTTCCAAGCATTGTAATAAAAATTGCCGTTAAAAAAATTATCTGTATATTGGAATGTCGCACTTGTTTTCTTCATTGCATTTAACATTGCCATCATATTCTCATGCGCAATATCAGTCTTTCCTCCACAGCCCGCAAAGATCAAAAATTCGTCCGGTGATACATTTTGCTTCCGAACAGCCTTTGCTAATGTTTTTGCCTGCTCCTCTCCATTTCCTGCACCCCATAAATTGCCACTAACCGGCATAAAAAATCCAATTTCCTTCAGGCAATGCTGAAATACATTCCATGTTGTCAATGCACCCATAGAAAAACCGCCAAATGCTCTACACAACCGTGTTTGCTGTTCTATTTCCTGTACAGATCCACTCCCATTCTCTGATACCTGTGTATACAATTCACGATACTTTGTCGCATATTTTCCTTCAAGGGCGGGAATCAGATCATTCAGCAGCTCATTATAAAATAAATTTGCACAACTTGTGTCATCCAAGTAAAAATCATTTAGATAGGTCGGCGTACATACAATGCACGGTTCTAACTCACCACCTGCAATCATATGATCCAGTAAACCTCCCAAAAAACTATCCTCAGTCCGACCAGTGTCGCCAAAATACCAGGTTTCATTATCTCCACCACCATGCATTAAATAAAAGACCGGATAGGTTTTGTTTTCATCATATCCATATGGCAGATATACCTGTGCTTGTTTTTTACATTCCTTGCTTTGCGCATCACGGTTCTCCATAGGCGTTGGTTTCGTTTCTGTATAATCCTTTGTGGTATATTCCAATATCTGTATCGTTCCCTGTTGCTTGCACTCCTGCACATAACCACTTGGAATCTCTTCCAACTCATTGTTACGGTAATCCATCTTGGTTACATCCTTTAATAAATTAGTCGGTTTCGGTGACACCTCGCTCATGTTTTTCTTGTTATTTGTCTGACCTTGTCTTTGTGTGGAACAAGCAGACAAAAGCACCATTGCACATAATACCCCCACCATAAATCCACATACTTTTCTACTTCTCTTCATCGTCACGCCTCCCTCGTATAATAGTAATAGTATATCACATAATCTGTCTGCTTTATCATATTGATAAAAATCAAATAGAGGACTTTTTGAAAACCCTTGCTCCAAAAAGCCCTCTATATCATCTTGCATTACTTGTAACGATTCATTAATAAGCTACATTGACCTGATATACATAAATTCCACTTCCCGTTGAATACAGATAATAGGTACCTGCAGAAGAAATTTTGTATGTCACCGTAGATGGCGTTCCTGTGATCGTAGCATCTCCTACTGTGCTTCCGCCTACACTACCGGATGCCAGACGCAATGTTCTGGATGCGGATGTCGATGTCGATGCTGCCGTAACTTTTACCGTACAAGCTCCCGTTGCAGTAAACTTGATATATCTTCCGGTGCTGTTACCTCCACCATTCATTTGCAATACTTTGCTATAACTTGTACCATTTACAGACGTGTTACGATTAAGCACTGCTACATTTTTGCTGGAAGATGCTCCAATTATAAAACTTCCCGATGTAATGGCACTCGTATAACTTCCATAAGTGAGGTCATTAGCTGACAAACTAATGTCTGTGCCTTTTGTGTCTGACGCTTTTTCTAAGATCCATAACTGGCAGGCACCACCCCAGTAAGAATACTGAGCGATATTGCCACCTGCTGCCGTACTCCAATTATATACATCAAGGCAGGAAGCACTGGATGTTACTCTTGTCTTAATCGCATAAACTCCACTGGAAATCTTTTGAATATCAAACAACTGGTTATTGGAGCCTTTGTAGCTGTATTGCAAAATATTAGCACCATCAGCAGTACTTTTTCCAGCAACATCAACTACTTTAGAATATCCACTGGCACCTGTATAAATATAATAATATCCAGTTGCTGAATCCTTTACCAGCTTGAACTTCTGGCGATCTGTACCCGTATAAGTATACTGCTGCACATTAGCATTATTAGATGCTGATCCATCTGCCACATCCAAGTATAAACCACTGAAAGAACTCTTAATATAGTAAGTTCCCTCTAAGGAAGAGCTAGAACTACTTGAACTGTCGGAACTGCTTGAATTACTGCTCTTTGGATATACCGATACAATTGCGTCAATAATCTTTTGCTGTGTTACTTTATAGGTACTTCTGTCAATCACACCAAAACCATAAGTACCATTATATCCATTATCCCAAAGGACTGGCACCATGCCATACTTCTTAGCATAAGTACATACTTTTTTGGCAAACTCTGCTCTTTGTGCAGCACTTGTCGAATCGTATGCCGACTTATCAATAGAACCATACTCACCAATCACAACCGGATACCCTGCTGTTACAAATTTATTGTACATGCTGGCAAACTGCGATTTGAGAGCAGATTCATCTCCCCATGAAGAAATCTTAGAGCTATTGGTTGCCGTATCTCCCCACTGTGTCACATTAGAGGATTCCTCTCCACAAAAATCCCAGGGATCATAGTAATGAACAGAGATCATAATTCTTGGAGTAGAAATGCTGCTGTCTCTGTAATTGTCTGTTGGCAATGAAAATCCATAATTACCAGCTGTATATGTAATGTTAGTATTCCAGCCTGGAATCATAAGCCAACGCTTTGCATTATTGCCACCTGTCTGACGAACGGTGTCTACAAAAATCTGATTGTAAGCATTAATATTTGCATATGCCGTAGAAGAAGGTGTTCCGTAAGTTCCATCAAATTCTTCATTCATAGACTCAAATACTAAATGCTGATCATAATTTTTGAACTTAGTGGCAATCTGTTTCCACACAGCCTTGTACTTTGCTTTGATCGTTGTCTGGTTGGAAGATCCACAAAACAACCAGCCACCATCCAAAGTGGTATAACCATCACCATGCATATTGATAATTGCATACAAACCATTATCTACACACATATCTACCACTTGCTGCACTCTGTTCAGCCAACTGGCATCAACTGTATAGTTGCTGTCTGAACCAATGTGTCCCATATAAGATACCGGAATACGGATGGATGTAAATCCTGCGTTTTTCACCGCTTTGATCAGACTTTCCGTAATAGTAGGATTTCCCCATGCTGTCTCACTAGGCACTCCGTTATTTGCTGCTTCTAGCTGATTTCCCAGATTCCAGCCTGCCCCCATTGCAGACACGATCTGGCTCTGATTCAGATCCTGAAACGATCCGGATGCTGCTTCCGTTTTTGTTTGCTGGCCGAATGACAATAAGCTAATAGAGCAAACGACCATTGCCACTGTCAATACATGTGCCAACCATTTTTTTGCCATTTTCATAAAAATACCTTTCCTTTCTGAAACTGTTTATTCCGTTGTCCCCATTCCTTGGAATACGCTTGATCTCTGTTCCCCATTCAGAGATTTTCCCTATTTGCTTTCTCACCCAAACACACTTTTTCCCAATTGGTTCAGTTCCTTTTCACCATTTCCCCATCTACACTTTTTGTGTGAATCGTACATAATCACAAGAGTGATTATAGCCAAATTGTGAACAACTTACAATGCTTATTCACATTTCATTCATATTTTCGTCATAATTAACAAAGAAAACATTTTCGAAACTATCTACGAAAATGTTTTCTTTGTGCAAAATTACAATATTCTATTTATCCACTATTCAATCTTTTCTTTTTCCCTTGACGGCACGCAACAAAAGAATACTCACGACTAGCAATACCGGAAAGATCACGCCCGCTAAAATTCCCATTTTCAGGTTTTCAGATGCAATATCAGAGACGAATCCTACCAAAGTAGGCCCCCCGGAACATCCTGCATCTCCCGCCAAGGCAAGTAGTGCAAACAATGCCGTTCCACCATTTCTGAGAGAAGCCGATGCCTTGCTAAAAGTTCCCGGCCACATAATTCCGACCGACAGTCCACAGATCGAGCAACCGATCAGCGCGATCAATGGCGATGCTGACAGCGATATCGTAAGATAGGACAGGATACATAACACACTGCTGCCAATCATAAACTGATCCAGATTGATCTTATCACCAAATTTACCATAGAAGGCTCTGGCACTTCCCATCAGGATTGCAAATGCCATCGGTCCCGCCAAGTCGCCGATCGTTTTGGTAACGCCAAGACCTTTTTCTGCAAAGGTAGATGCCCACTGGCTGACTGCCTGCTCACTGGCACCGGCGCACATCATCATAAGCATAAGGATCCAAAATATTTTATTCCTGCATAATTCGCCTAGCGTCATGCCCGTTTCACCTTCCTCGATCAAAGAAGCGATCGGCACTTTACAAAATACGAGTCCATTGATGATCGGAAGAGCCGCCCAGATAAGTGCCAGCACTTTCCAATGATCAATACCACACAGCTTGAAAAACAGCGTGGAAAGAAGTACGACTGCCACATGTCCCCAGCAATAAAAGGAATGTAGTAATCTCATTGCTTTCTCTTTGTTATCACTTGGACAACTCTCAACGATCGGACTGATCAAAACCTCGATCAGACCTCCACCGATCGCATACACGACAACAGCAAGCAATAAGCCGGAAAAAGCATTCGGAAGTATTTCCGGCAAGATCACCAGCCCGATCAGACCAGCTGCGGCAAAGATATGCGCCAGCACAATGGATACCCGATAACCGATCCGGTCAACGAATCCTGCCGATAATAAATCCACCAGTAACTGAATACCAAAGTTAAAAGTGATCAGCATCGTAATCTGACTAAGTGGAATATGATAGCTTTTTTCAAAGGTCAAAAAAAGCAACGGCACAAAATTATTAACGATTGCCTGAACGATATAACCTACAAAACAGGCGTACATCGTCTTTTGAAAATTATTTTTCATAAGTCTAATCTCCTTCTATTGATAATTTTGCGCCTGCGCATTCCACATCATAGCGTAAATTCCGTCTTTTTCTATCAATTCTTCGTGCGTTCCCTGCTCCTGCACCTGTCCATCTTTTAACACAATAATCCGTTGGCAAAAACGACAGCTTGACTATCACCCATTCTGAAGATGATACTGTTGTTTCTCTTGATACATAATAAAATCTGCCTGTTTCAACATGCTTTCAAGATCTTCAACGGAGGATTTCCATAACATTCCAAACGAAGCACTAATGTCCTGCTCTTTCATTTTACTCTTTAAACATTTGATTTTATTTGCAAAATCCTCATTGCCCCACTCTTTGACAACAATCACAAACTCATCTCCTCCGACACGATACACATGATCTTCAAACAGTTCAGACATCAGATTCGCAGCAGACTTGATCAGTCTGTCTCCAGCCTCATGCCCGAATTGATCATTCATTTTCTTCAGTCCATTCAGATCAATGTAACATGCACCGACATCGCACACCTTTTTATCGGAATAGGATTCGACGATCCTAATATATTTATTTCGATTGTAAAGACCGGTAAGCATATCACGATAACTCAAATAATGCAATTCCTGATGATGTGTTTTCGCCTTTAAACTGTTAATAATAAAATATTGGATAGACGACAACAAAGTGGCATCATCATAATGATTTCGTGGATTGTCTACACCAAGGAAACCGATAAATTTACCTTTTTCCTTAATTGGGACTGCAAGCAGCCGACTAATATCCTGTTCCTCCAGCACTTCATAGGAAGCATGTCCATTTTCCTGCTCCAGCTTTGACATATAATAAGGTTTATCCTCCTTGAAATACTCCATCCAGCCATCGATCACCGAAAGATCAACGCCTTGAAGATTATCTTTCTGTGGTGTCACTCCGTCTTTGACATATTCATAGGTATTGTCAATCGCTGTCTTATCTTTTGTGAGTTCAAACAGGTAAGTCCGATCCCCGTCAAAATACTGATTAATGATTCCAAACAAATTATGAAGGGAAATGTCAATATCCTCATCTGCCAGCAACACTTTGACACATTGATTTAAGGTAGAAGAAATCTCAAGACGCTCCTCTACCTTTGATTTTTTCTTAAGGATCTGATACATCTCATAGTTTTGCTCTCCAATCGATGCTACAAACATAACAATCATAGAAAGACAAATAGATAAATTGATCAAAGAAATCCCATAACATTCTGCCTGGATAGCCGCAGCTATCAATGGGAAAGAGATATAAGAAATCATTGACCAAAAAATTCGTCTGCGAATTTTCTGTCGGTATTGAATCAAAAGCGACAGATCAATGCCCATTACTGCATAGGGAAGCAGCATGGAAAGCATATACAAACTACTTCGATGATAATAATTCTGCTCATCAAAATAGTAATATAAATTCGTAAACTGCGAAATAATTACAAGCGCCAAAGCAAGTGCGCACAAAATGCAGGCAATTTTCACGCGAAGCAGCCGAGAAGCTTGTCCACGACGGAATAGATAGCTGCATACATAGGCATGAAAAAAGAAAAGGATCACAACGCTTAGCGCAAATACGAAAAAATTACTAACATGAGTAAAAATCCATCCCACCTGCCCAGGATATCCGCGAAAGATATATGCCAAGGCATCATTTGCTAATAATAGGGCAGTAAAAATCTGCATAAATATCAGCCATCTTCTTTTCTCTTTATCAAAATGATTGCTTATATACATACAAAATGCTGTAATCATGCAAAAAAAGCATCCACTGCAAAGCAATACGATTTGGATCAACTGTGTCGTCAACATTTCCATTTCCTTTCCATGTCTGTTATCCACTGTGTTTTAACGAATTTTTACGGTATCCATATTAGCACAGATTTCTCTCCCTGTCATGTTATTTCCTATCTTAAAGCGATCCGGCAATTTCCTATTATAAAGAGATCCACCAATTTTCTATCATAAAGTAATTCACTAAAGACGATCATAAACAATAAATAGCTGCCATAGGATCACATCGCCCCCTTGCAAAGATAAATCCTATGGCGTGATCTGCTGATTTTAGAAATCGAACAGATCACCTAAAACAGTGCAAAGCTGGCGGTTTTTGCTCTGCAAGAATTGCTAAAGCACTTCTTGGTGGCATAACACCACATTATGAGCATTTTTCTATAAAAAATATCTCTTTGCAGAATGTCGTCTATGTGCTACCATGAGATGTGGTAAAACAAAAACAACGAAAGACGAGGAAAACAATATGACTAATCGAAAAAAAATAACAAAAAAAGTGTTTGCACTGCTATTAACGGCTACACTGTGCATTGCCGCATTGGGTAGTTCAGAAGCAACAGCGGCATCCAGCAAAAATTCTGCTGCTATGAAAGCATATAAGTCTTTTTTAGCAAAAAAGACTTACAAGTGGGGTGTTCTGGATGAATCCAACAAAACCGCAAATTATTCTTTTGCTTGCATCGATCTCAATAAAGACGGCGTCAAGGAATTGATCGTCATCAATGACAATGCCTCCTATGCTGATGGATATTGCAAAATATTTACTTACTCCAACCATAAAGTGAAATGCATTACCACCTGCACCGGGTTTGATTGGTATAAAAAAGCAAGAGTACTCGGCATGGAAGATGCACATACCGGCGGCTATTGGGGCAACTATTATCGCTTAAGTAAAAGCGGCAAGCTGATCGAAAAGGCCAGCTATTCCGGTACTGATATGAAAGAATATGCTAAAAATGTAAAACATACCGACGGTTCTATCTACTATACTTCCTACAAGATTGGCAAGAAGGAAGTATCCTATAAAACATATAAAAAGAAATTGAGCCGTTTGTTAAAAGGCAAAAAAACAACAATCAATTATCGAAAGAATACGGCAGCGAACCGCAAACGCGTGTTGAAATAGGGATGAGCGCTGTTTGAATATGGCAGCACATTATAAGTAGAGACCGTTTCAAGTTTTGTGTAAACTCAAAAAACTGACATAAGATTTTATTGATAGTTACTAAGAGCAGAGACCAGATTTTGGTTCTCTGCTCTTATCTGCATTATACAGGTATAAATGCACATGTCAAATAGAATCTCTAGAATTCTGCTTTTTCCAGCCGTTCTTCAAAGTAGATCTCCAACTGGGCTCGTATCTGAGCCCAGTCCCTGCGGCGTCCAGTCCATTTTTTAGTGATGTCCATGGTAGCCAGATAGAGCATTTTTAAGAGGCTGTCATCGCT
>JALEPA010000056.1 GCA_022766515.1 Lachnospiraceae bacterium
AGAGTAACTTGTAGAAATCCTACAGGTTATTTTTTTTGCTTTATAGGAAACTTCTCGTTTCCTATAAAGCAAAAAACGCTCCGCGAGGATGCGCATCTCGCGGAGAAGAAGTTAGCTGTAAACAGCACCGCTCGAGCGCGAAAGAGTCGCAAGCGACTCTTTGTTTCGTTATACGAAACGAGAAGTTAACTATAATGTAAAAAATAGAGCAAAGCCTGCGCTTTGCTCTACAAGATTTATGATTGCATAGATTAGTTTTTCTTAAATTCTAACAGTTCCAAACCTTCATTGTCTTCCAATACCATTCGGATCATCCAGTCATTGACAAACAGTAACAGGGGATTGCCTTTCATATCTTTCACTGCCTTGACATTGTTCATTCGCTTGAGCTTTGTGACATCGGTAGAAGGATCGCCGACCCAGCGGATATAACCGTATGGGAGAGACTCCAGACGGATCTCACAGCCGTATTCGTTCTCTAATCGATATTTCAACACATCAAACTGCAGGACACCGACCACGCCAACGATGATCTCGGACATTCCGGCGGTATATTCCTGGAAGATCTGAATCGCACCTTCCTGTGCAATCTGCGTGATTCCCTTTACAAATTGTTTTCGCTTCATAGAGTTAAGCTGTACGACACGGGCAAAATGCTCCGGAGCGAAGGTTGGGATGCCTTCGTATTCAAATTTATTACCGGGAGCCGTGATCGTATCACCGATAGAGAAAATTCCCGGATCAAAGACACCGATCACATCACCGGCATATGCCTCACTGATAACCTGACGATCCTGCGCCATGATCTGCTGTGGCTGAGACAGACGCAGCTTTCTGCCGCTCTGCACATGGAAGACTTCTTTATCTGCCTCAAATTTGCCGGAGCAGATGCGCATAAATGCGATTCGGTCACGGTGCGCTTTATTCATATTTGCTTGAATCTTAAAGACAAAGGCGGAAAAATCATTTGTGATCGGATCGATCGGACCTTCGTTTGACATTCTTGGAAGCGGAGAAGTCGTCATTTCCAAGAAATACTTCAAAAAGGTTTCCACACCGAAAGTTGTTAAAGCGGATCCGAAAAATACAGGAGACAAAGTTCCGTTTTGTACTTTTTCAAGATCCAATGGATCGCTTGCACCGTCTAGCAGTTCGATCTCCTCCACCAACTGGTCATATAATTCCGGTGTGGCGAGCTCTTTCAGTGCAGGATCATCGATATCATAGTCTGTTTCGGCAGCTGATTTTGCGCCTCCGGTTGATACGGATTCAAAGGTGCGCACCGTCTTAGCACGGCGGTCGTAAATACCTTTAAAACGCTTTCCGGATCCGATCGGCCAGTTCACCGGACAGGTGCGGATTCCCAAAACAGTTTCGATATCGTCCAACAACTCAAAGGAATCTTTGGCTTCGCGGTCCATTTTATTGATAAATGTAAAAATAGGAATGTGGCGCATGACACATACCTTAAATAACTTGATCGTCTGAGCCTCTACACCCTTAGAAGCATCAATGACCATGACTGCAGAGTCCGCAGCCATCAAGGTACGGTAAGTATCCTCGGAAAAGTCCTGATGGCCCGGTGTATCCAGGATATTGATACAAAAATCATCATAGTTAAACTGGAGTACGGAGGAAGTAACGGAAATACCACGCTCTTTTTCAATCTCCATCCAATCGGAAACGGCATATTTGGAGTTTGCCTTTCCCTTTACCGAACCGGCTGTATTGATCGCACCACCATACAACAGGAATTTTTCGGTAAGAGTAGTTTTACCGGCATCCGGGTGCGAAATGATCGCGAAAGTTCTTCGCTTTTGGATCTCTTGTTTCATTTCTTCTGACATCTTTTAACCTCATTTCTTAGTAGTATCAAAAATTTATTCTACAAATATACTATTATAAGAGAAAAGACAGGCTATTTCAAGAACTTTGCCTGTTTTGCTCTTATGTTCCTATATAGGAAAATGCTCATAATGTGGTGCTATGTCAACAAGAATTGCTTTCGCAATTCTTGCAGAGCAAAACGCTGGTTTTGCTCTTATGTTCTTTTGTTCATATTTTTGTCGACTGCGGCATATTTTTTTCTTAAGAAAATAGCGTTTGACGCGGAAAAGAGTGGGTTATGGCAACAGTCATGTTGGATGCCGGACACGGCGGCTACGATAGTGGGGCTGTTTATGGGGAACGATATGAGAAAAACGATACCTTGAATCTGGTGCTGGCGATCGGAACGATTTTGGAAAACAATGGGATCGATGTCTTATATACAAGGACTACCGATGTCTACCAAAGTCCAAATGAAAAGGCAGGGATCGCCAACCGCAGCGATGCGGATTATTTTATTTCGATCCACCGCAATTCGAGCCCGGTACCGGGAACTTATTCCGGGGTGGAGACTTTAGTGTATCGCAACAGCGGGATCCCGGCAGTGTTTGCCGAAAATATCAATCGGGAGCTGGCACAGGTCGGGTTTAATAATCTGGGGGTGGAGGAACGCCCTAATCTGGCGGTGCTTCGTGGTACTAACATGCCTGCAGCTCTCGTGGAAGTCGGCTTTATCAATACCGAGCAGGATAACCAGTTGTTTGATCTGAAATTCCCGGAAATGGCACAGGCAATCGCCAATGGGATTATGCAGACCGTGCAGGGGGCAGTGGTCGAGTCGACCGAGGACAATACGGTAAGTTATTGTGTGGAAGTGGGAGTATTTCGCCACAAAAAGAATGCAGAGAGTCTCGCAGAAAACATGCAGTCGGATGGTTATGACTGCTATATTGAGCCAAGGAGTGCCTGCTTTAGTGTCTGTCACGGAAAGTTTGCGACGCAGGAAGAGGCGAAGGTGATGGAAGAAAAATTGTTTTTGGCAGGGTATGAAACCCGTACAATCTGTTCCTAAATGACGCAAATGCCCTAAAAATGGCAAAAAAACTGGAAAAATGTGAAAAAAATCAGGAAAACCCCTTGCAATCTGTACATTTCAGTGCTAAAATACGCTTTGTAATAGATGATGTAACAAAGAGTGGACTGCAAACAAGTCCACTCTTTCATTTTGAAGAAAAGAGGTTTTGCTTTTTGACAAAGAGAGAAGAATACGAAGCGAAAGCGGAAGAAATGTTACTTCCTCTGATGGAGGAACATTCTTTTGAACTGGTCGATGTCGAGTATGTGAAGGAAGCCGGGAATTGGTATTTGAGAGCTTATGTGGACAAAGAGGGAGGCATTACTCTGGACGACTGTGAATTGGTCAACCGGGCATGGAGTGATATGATGGATGAAAATGATTTCATCGAGGATGCCTATATTTTGGAAGTGAGTTCACCGGGATTAGGAAGACAGTTAAAGAAAGAAAAAGACTTTAAGAGAAGTATTGGTGAGAGTGTGGATGTACATTTTTATCAGGGACATAAGATTCCTTCCGGCAAAAAAGGAAAAGAAGTATCGGTAAAAGATGTTACAGGTATTCTGACGGCATATACGCCGGATACCATTACGATAGAAACAGATTTTGATCCGGCATACGAGATTAACCGGAAAGAAATTTCTACTGTGAAATTAACTATTGATTTTTAAAAAATGGAGGAAAGACAAATGGCTGCAAAGAAGGCAAGAGGAGCAAAGGCAGATCGTGCGGAGTTGATCGAAGCATTGGATGCCATTGAGAAGGAGAAACAGATCAGTAAAGAGGTTATTTTGGATGCAATCGAAAATTCCCTACTGGCGGCATGTAAAAATGAATATGGTAGATCAGAAAACATTCGTGTCAACATTGATCGTGAGACCGGAGAAGTAAAGGTATTTGCGG
>JALEPA010000081.1 GCA_022766515.1 Lachnospiraceae bacterium
GAAAGGACAGGGACTGGATGTAGAATATCAGGTGGAAGAGGAAAATTTTGCCATACCACCGATGAGTATGGTATTGTTGGTGCAGAAAGCGATGTTGCAGAGTTTGTCTGCAGAAACACATGAAGTGCGCATAACGGGTAAGAAACAGAACGAGGGTTATCTATTAGAGATCTGGAATTCAGCGAGTGATACACCGGGTGCTTTAGAGAGTCAGATCGAGAAGGTGCGGAATGTTATTGCGGCATGGTGGCGATTACAGGGTAATGCAATCATTACATGGGAGCGGCAAAAGAAGAGCGTGTTGTTACAGGTGAAAATTCCGCTTTAGAAGGCAGTAGAAACGAGGAGCAGTAGGAATAGTATGAAGGTTATTGTAGTTGATGACGAGCAGATGGCGATTGATGTATTCAAATATGAAGCGAGAAATTTGGAAGATTTTGAGATCGTAGGAGAATTTACAAACGGACAAGACGCATTAGAGTATACCAAAAAACATCCGGTAGATCTTGCTGTGTTGGATGTGCAGATGTGGGGCATGGACGGACTGGAGTTGGGAGAACTTTTGAAGAAGGAACGCCCGGACCTGTATTTGATCTACATGACGGCATCAGATGCGTATGTGACACACGCAGTGCGTTTACAGGCAGAAGCTTATCTGACCAAACCATTATCGTCAGGATCTCTGACATTTGAGGTCGAATCCATCCGACAAAAAATGCAATCACAGAAAAAGCGGATCTATGCGCATACTTTTGGGCATTTTGATCTATATGTGGACGGCGAGCCGATCATGTTTCGCAGTGCCAAGGCAAAGGAGTTGCTGGCGTTGTTGATCGACAGACAGGGCGGTACGGTGACAACGGATCAGATCATTGGCACTTTGTGGGAAAACAGACCGTATGATGAGGCAACACAAAGTTTGTGCAGTAAGATCGGTAAGACCTTAGAAAAAGAGCTGAAACAGTACCATGCAGAAGAACTCGTGATCTCCAGCAGAGGAGTGAAACGCTTGAACACGGATCTGTTGGACTGCGATCTGTATGGACTGCTGCGAGGTGAGGAAGAGGCACTCGAAAAATTTTTGGGAGAATATATGGTAGAGTATAGTTGGGCAGAAAATCGTATGGCACTTTTACAGCGTTATCTGTAGATCGGACTGAAAAAGTGCACGAAGCGTAGAGTGCGATTTCTGTTCTACATTCGGAATCTCATCCAATTTGTCTAAAAATGCATCAAAAAATGAAATAAAAAGCAGATTTTTGGAAAAAAAGTTGCAAAATTCCATTTCAATTCCATTTTGAATCCATAACAATTCTGATTTCCCTACTATAATCAGACATGAAATATCAAAAAGGACAACGCAATGTCGATTATAGTTTCAAAAAGGGAGGAGAACATTATGGAAAAACAGATCAAAGTGTTACTTGCAGACAACAACATACAGGACAGAGAAAGTAAGAGACAGTTATTGGAAGCAAAAGGCATGACGGTAGTGTTTGATACCGGTGACGGAAAGAAAGCACTGGAGATGATCAAACAGTATCGTCCGGATGTCGTTGTCATGGACATGATCCTGCCGGGAATCGATGGTCTTGGTATTTTGGAGGAATGTCAGGCGATGGGTGCGGACAAGCCGAAGTTTATCGTAGCGACCGCACTGCGTCAGGGACGGATGGTGGAACAGGCGATCCAAAACGGTGCCAATTATTATATGATGAAACCGGTATCCGGGTCGATGCTCGTGAAAAGAATTTTGCAAATGACAGAGAAGACGCCGGGAGATGAGACAGCTGCTTCCCTGGATGAAGAGTATGCAGTTCAGTCGATCGGTCATGTAGTTCTTCCAAAGGCGGAGACAAAGGAAACTGTGGAAGAAGACGAAAGTACTTTGTGTGAGATCATGGAGACAAAAAATCATCGTAGAATGGCTGACAAAACAGCAATGGAATCCGATGGAAAATATACGGGAGATCTGGAAATGGATATTACCAATATTTTATTGGAGATTGGAATCCCTGCACATATCAAAGGGTATCAATACATACGAGAAGGGATCATGATGTCTTTTGCGGATCCGAATATGCTGCATTACATTACCAAGTTTTTGTATCCGGGCATTGCTAAAAAATATCATACGACTTCCAGCAGTGTAGAGCGTACGATCCGCCATGCCATTGAAGTGGCTTGGAGAAGAGGTGACATTGAGACTTTGGAAGAAGTGTTCGGCAATACGATCTCGGCAAATAAAGGGAAACCAACCAATTCTGAGTTTATGGCACTGCTGACGGACAAGCTTCGTCTGGAGTATCGTATGCGTCAGGCATCTTAAGATAAGTAAAAAGTTCCAAAAATACGGTGACAATAGTGATGAGAGAAAAGGGGTAAAACTTGACGAAACATGGAAAAATAAGGTATAGTAATAGAGTTGTCGCATTCGACAACTCTATTTTTTAAAGCTAGGGTAGTATACATGTATACCGATCTGCTTGGGAGTAAGAGATGGCAATGGGATGACAGGGAACTGTTTGGCTAATGATACATACTTTTTTTGTATCTAACATAGATTATACGAGGAGGTACAACATATGAAAACACATGCTATGATGTCTATTGACGATGCTTTGGATGCAAAGTTCAATGAACTGGTAGTGAGTTGTATGAAATCCGGAGCGATTGACCTGAATCTGTATCAGGAATACGATGTAAAGCGAGGACTTCGTGACAGCACGGGAAAGGGAGTTCTGACAGGTCTGACGGAAATATCAGATGTAACGGGCTATCGTATTGTAGACGGTGTCAAAGAGCCGGACGATGGTATGTTGTACTATCAGGGATTTGATGTAAAGGAATTGGTCGGAGAAGGATTGGACAAGCGTTTTGCGTTTGAGGAAACGACCTATTTACTGCTGTTTGGTTATCTGCCTAACAAAGAGCAGCTGGAGGTGTTCCGTGGAATCTTATCCAGCTTAGAGGAGCTTTCCGGTCAGTTCGTTCGTGATGTCATTATGAAAGGCCCTAGTGCCAATTTAATGAATGGTTTGCAGAGAAGTGTGCTGGCATTGTACTCGTACGATGCCAATCCGGATGATATATCGGTACCTAATGTACTGCGTCAGTCTTTGCAGTTGATCGCAAAACTGCCACTGATCGCCGTATACAATTACCATGCATATCGACATTTTCACTTTTTTGACAGCTTGGTGATCAAACCGGCAAAACCGGATTTATCGATCGCAGAAAATATTTTGCAAATGCTGCGTCCGGATGGTCAATTTTCCAAGTTGGAGGCGCGTGTGTTAGACGCTGCGCTTGTATTGCATGCAGAGCATGGTGGTGGTAACAACTCGACATTTACCAATCATGTGGTCACTTCTTCCGGTACAGACACCTATTCTGCAGTGGCAGCATCTATCGCTTCTTTGAAGGGACCACGACATGGTGGTGCCAATCTCAAAGTGCAGCAGATGTTTGCAGATCTGCGCCAGAACTGTACGGATCTTAAAGATGAAAATGCGATCCGTGCCTATTTGCAGGCTATTTTGGACAAGAAAGTATTCGATCATGCAGGTTTGATCTATGGAATGGGTCATGCGGTCTATACGCTTTCTGATCCGCGAGAAGTCATTTTGAAGGGCTATGCAAAGCGTCTGGCAGAAAGTAGAGATCAGATGGACGATTTTGTACTGTATGATACGGTAGAGCGTATCGCAGCGGAGTTGATCTCTGCGAGAAGTCATGTCGTGAAGCCGGTATGTGCCAATGTAGATTTCTATACCGGATTTATTTATACAATGTTAGGAATACCGGAAGAGATGTTTACGCCGATCTTTGCAATCTCTCGTATCGCAGGATGGAGTGCACATCGTCTGGAGGAGTTAGTCAATAAGGGAAAAATCATTCGTCCGGCATATAAATATGTAGGACATCACAGAGATTTTGTTGATGTGGACGAAAGAGAATAAATAAAGTAACAAAACGCGAAAAAGCGGGAAAGAGGTATCTATGACAACATTATCACAGTCAAGTATGGTTGCGGTATTGATTGCTTTTGTTGCCTATCTGGCATTTATGATCGTGATCGGTGCTGTTTGTATGCGTCAGACAAAAAGTACGGAGGATTACTTTTTGGGCGGACGCGGTTTGAACGGATGGGTAGCCGCATTATCAGCACAGGCATCCGACATGAGCGGGTGGCTGCTTATGGGACTGCCGGGATCTATTTATGCACTTGGTACCGGTCAGGCATGGGTTGCGATCGGTCTGTTTTTGGGAACGGTATGCAACTGGCTCATTATTGCAAAACGATTGCGTCGTTACACGATCGTTGCCAACAATTCTATGACTTTGCCTGAATTTTTTGAAAATCGTTTTCAGGACAAACGAAAGATCTTATTATCGATCTGTTCGATAGTCATTGTCATTTTCTTCCTGGTGTACACAGCGTCTGCACTGGCATCCGGCGGAAAATTATTTAACACGGTATTTGGTATTGATTATCATATCGCATTGGCGATCGGTGCTGCGGTTATCTTGGTCTACACTTTTATGGGTGGATTTTTGGCAGTATGTACGACGGATTTTATCCAGGGATTGTTGATGCTGATCGGTCTTTTGACAGTTCCGATCATGGCATATGCATTTGTCAGCGGTAATTTTGCCAATAATATTCAGGACACTCTGGCAGATGGTGGCAGCTATCATCACTATATGAGCCTGTTCTATAATGGGGAACAACCATATACATTTGTTCAGATCTTATCACAGCTTGCATGGGGACTTGGTTACTGTGGTATGCCACATATTTTGGTCCGTTTTATGGCGATCAAAAATGAAAAAGAGATCAAGAAATCCAGTGCAGTGGCTATCGTATGGTGCGGACTGTCATTGGTGGCAGCATGGTGCATTGGTGTGGTAGGAAGAGCGTATCTTTCTCCAAATGTATTGGAAGACGGAAAGACGGAGAGTGTCTTTATCGAGTTGATCCAGAGAGTATTTACGCATAATGTAGCAGTTCCGTTTATCGGCGGAATCTTCCTTTGCGGTATTCTGGCAGCGATCATGTCCACAGCTGATTCTCAGTTGTTGGTATGTGCCTCTTCTGTTTCTAAAGATATTTATAAAAATATCGTGAAAAAAGATGCCAGTGATAAAAAAGTGCTGATGGTCAGCCGTATTACGGTTATCGCAGTCGCTTGTTTGGCATTTGTGATCGCATGGAATCCAAAGAGCAGCATTATGGGACTTGTATCTGATGCATGGGCAGGTCTTGGCTCTGCATTTGGTCCTGCTGTTGTATTATCACTGTTTTGGAAGCGCGCAAACCTGCCGGGAACAGTGGCTGGTATTGTGACAGGTGGTGCGACCGTATTGATCTGGGATTACATTCCATTGGTACATGGACAGACGATCGCTGTAGCAACCGGATTATATTCTCTGCTGGTTGGTTTCATTTTGAGCATGATCGTCAATGTGATCGTCAGCCTTTGCACGAAGGCACCGGATAAAGCGATCACGGACGCTTTTGAAAAGGTAAATAATTATACAGAATAAATGAAATTTTGTTGTTTATAAAAAAATATTCTTCCGATCTAAACGGGAGAATATTTTTTTTGCTCTTTGCCATACTATTAGCACATCAAATTTTATGATGGTATCAATGTCGAAAAATATTCTTTGCAAAAAGAGGACAGAAAGGTATGGTGGATATAGTGAGAAAGAAATTTTTTGCACTTGCAGCAGTATTAACATTGTCAATGACCTTGCTGGTAGGTTGTGGTTCGGATACGAATAATTCAGCTACATCACCTACAGAGGATGCGGTTGAATCCGGTGTTCCAACAGAAACAGAGCTTCCGGATAACAGTGACAATGGATCAACCAATGATCAGGGTGACCGCAATACAGGTGACGATGCGATGGACGATGCAGGTAATGCGGTAGATGATGCCGTAGACGGTGCCGGCGATGCCGTGAAAGATGCGACAGATGGCGCAAAAAATGCGGTAGATGATGCCGTAGACGGTACAGAAGGTGCTGTAGATGATATGACAGGCAACGAAAAGCAGAACAATCGATAGGATAGGATTTCTCATTCAGACTTCAAAAAAATGCCCTATTTCGGCTGAAATAGGGCATGATTGCTGTGTTACCAAAAGTTTACAGATGGATCGAATACATAATGCTGTCTCGATTTTTATAGTTCAATTCTTTTTCCGGCTGCATATTTAAGTTGGTTGCCGTTTTGATGGAGCGGGCGTTAGTCTTATCAATGACTGCCACAATGCGGTGGATTCCCAACTCTTCTTTGGCATAAGTAAATACGGCACGACAACATTCTAAGGCATATCCGTATCCCCAATGATGACTGTCCAATAAATAGGACAGCATAATTTCTTCCTTGCCATCGATCATTTGATTTTCGATGCCGCAGCGACCGATCAGTCTATGAGTTGTTTTGCTGAATACGCCCCAAAGACCATAGCCATAAAAACTGTACACATTTCTGATATATGCCTTTTGTTTTTCCATTTCTTCTTCTTTGTAGGTATCAATATCATCAATAAAACGGGCAACTTCCGGATCTTTGTAGATCGGGTATAAGTCCGGGATATCATCCGGTGTCAGTTCGCGGATCAATAGCCTGCGAGTGCTTCCGATCGTGATCGGTTCGCCATGACTGCGTTGCCAGATATGCAGGAAAAAGGAAGGGGTAATACCCTCGAAACTTTCCAGTAAGACATCTGCCTGAGACAGATCCTGGTTGCCGGAGTGTGGATTGACATAGCCGACACAGGGAAGCCCGGCTGCTTTCGCTGCCCGAACACCGTTACCGGAGTCTTCGACCACGATTGCTTCTGAAGCATTTACGCCAAGCTCTTTGAGTGCCAGCGCAAAAGTATCCGGTGCAGGCTTTGGATGAGCCACCATAGAACTGGACACCAATTTATGAAAATATTTGCGTATATTCAAAGATTTTACGACATTCTCGATCTCCTTCGGAGAGGAAGAAGAGGCGATCGCTAACTTGTATCCGGCTTTGTTCAGGGCGATGATCACCTCTTTACAAAACGGAAGAGGGAGATAGCCTTCCCGCTTGTGGATCTCTCGTTTGGCAGCGTTTAGTTCTTCACAAAGCTGCTCCGGGGAGACAGCCAGTTGAAATTCTTCGACCACTTGTGTTGCCATTCGTATCGTAGAGCTGCCGATAAATTGGTCATGATATTCTAAATCGACCGGAAGATGATATCGCTTAAACACTTCCAAAGCTGCTCTGGCATGCATAAATTCACTGTCAACGATCACACCGTCCATATCGAAGATGATTGCTTTTAACATAAGAATTCCCCCTTTCTGCACAGGATCTTTTGTACTTATTAGTATAACAGAAAAATCATTGTACCTCAATCTTAATCATGCTATAATGTATAAGTGCTTTTGCTCTCTTTGCAAGGCAGTAATGCAGTGGGCGGGGCAGTTATACAGGATGACAGATACAAAAGAAATGCACCTTGAGACAGGTGTAGAAATGAGGTTTCGTATGGCAGTTGTAAAACCATTTCAGGCGGTAAGGCCTGCAGAGGAGTTCGCAGACCGTGTAGCGGCATTACCGTATGATGTATATAATCGTGAGGAAGCGAAGAAAGAGGCGGACAGAGAGCCGTTGTCGTTTTTGTGCATTGACAGAGCCGAGACACAGCTTGATGATTCTGTAGATACTTATGCAGATGAAGTTTATGACAAGGCAAAAGAGTTATTTGAACAGCGATTGGAAGAAGGCGTTTTCGTCGAAGATACGGAGGATGCCTATTATATTTATCAGCTGGAGATGGATGGACGCACTCAGACAGGAATTGCGGCGTGTGCCAGTGTCGATGATTATGTGAATGGATGCATTAAAAAGCATGAAAATACGAGAGAAGAAAAGGAGCAGGATCGCATCCGCCATGTGGATACGCTGAATGCGCAGACAGGACCGATCTTTTTGGCGTACCGTTCTCGCAAAGAGGTCAACGACATTGTCAATACTGTGATCGCAGAGCAGAAGCCGCTGTATGATTTTACGGCACCGGATGGTATTTCTCATAGAGTATGGAAGATCGTGGGAGACAAGGTGGCGCAGATCCGGGCACAGTTTGCGGCGATCGATCACATTTATATCGCGGACGGACACCATCGGGCAGCCTCTGCGGTAAAGGTTGGTTTGAAGCGTCGGGCAGAGCATCCGGATTATGATGGAACAGAGCAGTTTAACTATTTTCTGTCGGTACTGTTCCCGGATGACCAGTTGATGATCATGGACTACAACCGTACAGTCAAGGATCTGAATGGAGAGACGAAAGAGTCCTTTTTAGAAAAGGTACAGGAGTCCTTTACGGTATCAGCACTGGAACAGGCTGCACATCCACAGAAAAAAGGTCAGGTGACGATGTATTTGGACGGACAGTGGTATTTGCTGCAGGCAAAGGAAAACCTGCTGTCGATCACAGACCCGGTAGAGTCGCTGGATGTGTCTTTACTGCAAAATTATCTGTTAAAACCGATCTTAGGCATTGAGGATCCGCGAACTTCGGACCGCATTGATTTTGTGGGTGGTATTCGAGGGTTACAGGAATTGGAACGCAGAGCAGATGGAGATATGTGCGTATCGTTTGCGATGTATCCGACATCGATCGGAGAGTTGTTTGCAGTGGCAGATGCCGGATTGCTGATGCCGCCAAAATCGACTTGGTTTGAGCCAAAGCTGCGCAGTGGGCTGTTGATCCACCGCCTGTAGAACTTAGTCGGTAATCGCTATGCACAGAGGATTTTGTGCAGAAATGAGGACGAATATGAATATGAGAGATTTTTTTTCCATCGATGGTCCGTTTATGCAGTTTTTTGCAAAGTTTTTGGACATTGTGTTGTTAAGCATTGTGTTTTGTGTTTGCTCCGTTCCGATCATTACGATCGGAGCAAACTGCAGTGCCTTGTATTATACGATGGTCAAATCCGTTATTCCGGGAGAGGGCAAACCGGTCCGGACTTTTTTTCGGGGATGGCGTCTTAGCTGGAAACAGGGAATCCCTGCGGGAATCGTGTCAATGGCAGTGTTGCTGCTGATCGTGATGTCCTTTTATATGATCTTGGTGAATGACTTTGGTGCAGTGGGCATCTTTTTTGGAATTGTCTTTGTAGCCTTTGCCTTGATCTGCCTGATGATCATGGCATTTGCGTTTCCGTTGATGGGCAGATTCCAAAACTCGATGGGTGCGATCTTGGCAAACAGTCTGCTGTTGTCTTTGATGGACATTCGCGTAACGATCTCGATGGTCATCATCGAAGTGGCAATGATCGTGGGAATGGCATGTGTGACGGTGGCGCCTTTTGTGGTGCTGTTTGTACCGGGACTGGTGCTGTGGATGCAGGCGAAGATGTTAGAGCCGTTGCTGCAGCCGTTTTGCGAGCAGAACGATTCGGATGAGCTGAAAGAGCGCACGGAAGAAGAGGGCGAAGAAGTGAAGAAGGCATGGCAGGAACTGCGGGCTTTTGATCAGGAGACGAGGCGCGAATGATCGTAAGCAGGCAGGGAAGATTTGCGGAGTCTCGTTACCGGGATTGCTGTAGAAATGAGGATTAGCATGATGAATCTGTTTGGAAAATGGTATGGCATGGTGGCGTGTTTGGCTGCCGAAAATGCCACCGGAAATAGTGTGGAAGACTTGACAAAGGTCTTGGAAGACGATTCTGTTTCAGGAGAGAAAAAGACCAGTTTTCTTTTGCAATATCTGATGAATCAGAGAGAGCCGCTTTTGCGGTTTTGTCAGACATTACTTGTTGCAGTGATCGTCTTTTTGATCGGATTAAAACTGATCAAACTTTTGCTTAAGATCACGCAGAAATCAATGGAAAAGCGTGAAGTGGAGATCAGTGTCCGCAAGTTTGTGATGTCGCTCCTAAAATTTGTATATCATATTTTGCTTATTTTTATTGTTGCGGGTATACTAGGGGTAGGAACGAGTTCGATCGTTGCGATGGTGGGATCGGCAGGTCTGGCGATCGGTTTGGCATTGCAGGGAAGCTTGTCCAACTTAGCAGGTGGTGTTTTGATCCTGCTGTTAAAACCGTTTCAAGTGGGGGACTATATCTGCACTTCCCAATCAGAGGGAACGGTGCAGAGCATCGATATATTTTACACACGCCTGTATACAACAGACAATAAAGTAGTGGTGATCCCGAATGGAACGATCTCCAATACGGATGTGACGAATACAACCAAGCAGGACAAACGTTTGTTGATCATTGATTTTTATGTTGCGTATGATACCGATACGGCACTTGTGCGAAAGTCCTTACTGGAGGAAATGAAACAGCAGTCGGATATTTTACAGAACGAGGATAAGAGTGTGGTGGTGACCAAACTCAATCCGGTCAAGCTGAAAATGTCCTTAAAATGCTGGGTGCGTACTGAAAAGTATTGGGATGTTAATTACACGATGATGGAACGGATCAAAGAACGGTTGCAAGAGCAGGGAGTTACAGTCGGGTGATGGCTGCGTGCCGGACGATCGGCGGAAATATGACAGAAAAAAGAGGTGACAGGCATGATAAGTTTTTATCGTACAGATGATCGTAAGATCCATGAGGAGGGAAGTATTGTACCCGGTTCCTGGATCAATATGATAGATCCCACCATGACGGAGGGCGAGTTGATCGCTAAGCGGCTGCACATTGATATTCAAGATCTGTTGGCTGCATTGGATGAAGAGGAAAGCTCGCGTGTGGAATTGGAAGATGGCTATACACTGATCCTGGTCGATATCCCAACTACGGAGATCCGCCATGATAAAGAAGCATATACAACCATACCATTAGGTATTATTTTGACGGAAGATGTGATCATCACCGTGTGTACTGAGGAGACACCGGTACTGCAGGCGTTTATCAACGGCAGGGTGAAGGAATTCAGTACGAAGAAAAAGATGCGTTTTGTTTATCAGATCCTGTTCCGTGTTGCGGCATTGTACCAGACGGATCTTCGTATCATCGATAAAAAGCGTACGGAGATCGAGGAACGGATCGATGATGACACGGAAGATGTAGATTTGATCGATCTGCATGCATTGGAGTCCACGCTTGTGTACTTTGCGACTTCTCTTCGTGCAAATGGTGCCGTGCTTGACCGATTGACGCGGTATAAGCGTTTGGAGCAGTATCCGGACGATAAAGACCTGTTAAGTGATGTCATTGTCGAAAACAGACAGGCGATCGAGATGACAACGATCTACCGAGATATTATTAACGGAACAAGAGAGCTGATGTCATCGGTACTCGATAACCGATTGAACAATGTCATGAAGATGCTCACGATCGTCACCTTGATCATGGGTGTTCCAACATTGATCTCCGGTATCTATGGAATGAATGTTGCCAGCAAGTGGATGCCACTTGCCAATACACCACATGGTTTTGCTATTATCTGTATGATCATCGTTGTGGTCTGTGTCGTAATGCTGCTTGTATTGAGACGCAAGAAATTATTATAAATTGAGCAGAAAAAAGTCGTTTGCCTTTGAGTGGCAAACGACTTTTTTGGGGGTTCAATTTGGGTTTTGCTCTTATTCAGCAAGATAGGTTTCGCACTGTGCGATTACTTTCTTCATGGCTTCCTGACCCGGAGCACCGATGGTGTT
>JALEPA010000083.1 GCA_022766515.1 Lachnospiraceae bacterium
TGAGGTTCTGCATCTGCTCAAGCTCTGAGAACTGTGCAAGCTGAGATACATATTCGGTGTTATCGGTTGGTTCCAAAGGATCCTGATATTTCATCTGTGCTACTAAAAGCTGCAGGAACTCTTCTTTTCCCATCTCCGAACCGGTTGATCTTTCTGTCTGTTGAGAAGTCTCTGATACATTGATCTTACCATCTTTTACCGGTGCAACAATTGCCATAATTTCCTCCTTTCTGTTATGCTGTGAAATCAATACTGCTTCCATTGTCGCGCATCACACTGCGACGCACTCTCTCTGCTTCCGCGTCTGTGCTTACTGTGTCTTCTTCGCTTTCCTCGGAATCAAAACGAAATCTTCTGCTCTTGCCGTCTCCCTGTTCCATATTTTTGTGATCTGCCTGATCCTGCCCTGTCTGGGTAAAGGAAAAATCAGAAACGGTAACTTCTACAGCATCAACTTTCAATTCCTTTTGCTCCAGCGATTCACGAAGCTGATACATCTGACTTTCGATCGCCATACGGGTCTCTTCTGTCTGTACAGTAAAGTTTGCCGTCATCATTCCTTCTTTCATGGATACGGTCAATAACACCTTTCCAAGACTTTCCGGGTTTAACTGCATCTCTACCGTTGTGTCTAACAAGTCGTTGACAATATGGATCTGCTCTACGATCTGATCAATGATCGTGGTCGTCTGTACTTGTATCTGTTCTGTCTGAACCTGTGTCAGATCCTCGGCAACCATCTGCGTAAACGCTGTTCCATTCTGCAAAACTTCCGGTTGTACATCAGATCTCTGCTGTGCAAAAAATTGTTCCAGCTCCTCGCTTTCACTTTGTGCACTCTGTCCATCTGTTTCTCCATCCGTCTGAGATGCCTGTACTACCGTCTGCGTATCTGTGCCTGTCGCTGTGTTTTCCACCGTGATCTGTACCTCAGTCTGTTTTGCTGTCGGCTCATCCTGTGAAGTTGCCACTGCAACCTGCTCCGAAACATTCGTTTCTTCCACAGCCTCCGGTATGAGCTCTTCTGAACCATCTGTCTGCTGTACATTCTCTGTCATGACCGGCAATTCCACAGAAGCATCTGTGTCCTGCATTACGACAGCTTCCGGATCAACGGCAATCTCCATCGACTGCACAAATTCCGATTGTAATACATTCAACTCATCAGATAATAATTGGAACTGTTCTAACAGGGATTCATTCGTAAGCATCGCCGATGCATCTTGAACTCCATTCACCACCAACACTAACTGCTGTAAATTTTGCGGCTGTAACAGATCCGTCCAAACAAGTCCAAGCTGTGTCATGACAGCTTCCAAAGTTTTCTCGTCAATATCGAGAACCTTTTGTACTTTGTCCTGAATGGTTGTCGCTACTGTCTCTGTCTGCGCCGTCTGATCCGCCGTCAGCCAAGCATTGTTATCATTAGATACCACTGCCTTACTATTGGCTGCTGTTTTCCAAGAACCATTATCGTTTACCGTAACTTTTACTTCGGCAATCTTTGTCCCCTTGGAAGACGATGCATCAACAGAATTCATCACTACGCCAAAATCCATCTTCTTGTCAGATATTCCCTTGTCAGCCAGATTACTCATCTGCCCCACACTTAACGCCTGCAAAGAATTCACTTCTTTCAGTCCTGTCACTCTTTCACCTCCTTTATGATTTTTTATCTATGTAAACAGCTTTTCGCTGTATACACCACATATTTTCTCTTTTTTATGGAATAGAAATTTGCCTATTATGCAGCGATACGCCACCAAGAATTGCTAAAGCAATTCTTGTAGAGCAAAACGCCTGTTTTGCTCTTTTTTATTTGCTTTTGTCTACCGCTGAGATCTTCTTCGTGATCTGTGCCGCATAGGTGCTGTCCATCTCCTGCAGTACAGCCGCTGCCTTCTTCTCACCCATGTTCTCAATAATATCGCAGACCAGATCCAGATCTTCTGACATTTCCTGCAATGTCTTCGCTGCAGAAACCGGTTCCATATTGCCATAGTAGTTTGCCAGTTCTTCTGCTTTTTCACTATATCTTTCGTCTAATACAACCTGGCGGTAAATCTTCTCAGCATTGTCCGGAGAGATCTCCTCGTAATATTTACGATATTCTGATATATCCGGTGCATTGTCGTTAAAGACTACCTTCTCGTCAAACTCTGACACACGCTTATTAAACGCATCTACATTGTCTTTGTATTTTTGCAGGCTCTTCACCTTATCTTCCAATTCCTTAATGTAATCTGAGTTGGCATCTGTCGTACCCGTCTCGGAATCCAATAAGCCTTCCAGTTCTTTAATGCGGGCATTTGCAGATTTAAGGGTCGTATACTTATAATCTCCTTCGGATGCCTGCTGCTCCTCTGAAGCATTTGGCAGGATCTTATTAACGACCGGTACATCCTTTAATACCGGATATAATACCTTGCTTCCAATACCTCCCACATCCAGCTTGATCAAAAACGCAAATACGACCAGCCAGATAATGATGATAATGATCGCAATAAGTGCTGTCACAAGTTTGCTTCCGGCACTCTCCTGCTGATCAAGATCCTTATTTTTTTTATCGTCTTTTTTTGCCATTTTATTTAATCCTCACTTTCTGCGGTATTGCTATGCGTAAAACTCACCAGCTCATCGACCTCTTTTTGTTCTGCAGCATTAAGCTCCAGCTTAAAGGCTTCAAACGCTTTTTCTTTTAATTTTTCGTAAGTCTTTCGTTCCTGCATTGCCTGATCCAATTTTTTTCTGGCTTTCTTTACCTGCTGTTCCTGCCGTTTGATCACTTGTTCCTGCAATGCGATGTCCTCTTTTAACATCTCGATCCCCCACTCCATTTTTCGGATTCGGAGGATATCCAGGGTCGCATTCAATAAATCGGTCAGTTCTTCCTGCATCTGCAGACTTTTTTGTTCCATCTGCATCTTTTTTTCCTGCTCCTCACGAAGCTTCGCCATCTCCACGCCATATTCTGCCTTGGCTTGGTTTTCCAGTTTTTCTTTTACCGATAGAATATTTTGCAGGCGAAATGTAAATTTTGCCAATCTTATTCATCCTCCCGGAATATATCACATAATTGCTCCACTTCCTCTTCAAACTGGAATTTTTCGTTCACGCCCTGTATCAGGAAATCATTCACCTGATCGATCTTTTCCAAGGCGTAATCAATATTTTTATTGGAGCCGGGCTTATAAGCACCGATGTTTACCAAATCTTCTGCCTCACGGTAGGTTGCAAGAACATTATTGAGCTGTCCTCTCGCCTTTTTATGTTCATCCGACACAATGCTGCTCATAACACGCGATATACTTTGCAAAATATCGATTGCCGGATAATGATTGGCATGTGCGATCTTTCTATCCAAAACGATATGACCATCCAAAATACTTCTCGCTGTATCCGCGATCGGTTCATTGAAATCATCACCGTCAACCAATACGGTATAAAGTCCCGTGATCGAGCCTTTATCAGACCGTCCTGCCCGCTCTAACAGCTGCGGCATTTCAGAATAGACGCTTGGTGGATATCCCCTGGACACCGGAGGTTCTCCGGATGCCAGACCAATCTCTCTTTGTGCCATCGAAAATCGCGTCAGCGAATCCATCATCAAAAGCAAATCTTATCCCTGATCTCTAAAATATTCTGCAATCGCCGTTGCCGTTTTTGCCGCCTTTTTACGAATGAGAGCCGGTTTATCAGAGGTTGCCACGACCATGACAGATCTCTTCATTCCCTCCTCACCCAGATCTCGTTCCAAAAACTCTCGTACCTCTCTGCCTCGCTCACCGATCAAGGCGATCACATTGATATCAGCCTTCGTGTTTCTTGCGAACATACCAAGCAGGGTACTCTTTCCTACACCACTACCGGCAAAAATACCGATTCGCTGTCCCTTGCCCAGTGTGATCAACCCATCGACTGCTTTTACCCCTAACGGAAGCACCTCATCGATCAGCTGTCTGGTCAATGGATCAGGCGGCTCTGCATCGACAGAATAGGGCACCCCGCCTTGAATCTCTGAATGATCCATCGGGTTGCCCAATCCATCTACCACTTTTCCCAGTATATCATCACTTACCATTACTTTTAATGGCATATTTGTATTTTCCACACGGCTGCCCACGCCTACTCCCTGTGTCAGATCGTAAGGCATCAACAACACTCTGTCATCACGAAAACCTACCACCTCAGCGTTGATCACCTGATTGGTATCTTTCGTGATAATATGACACAGATCGTTCAATTTTGCCGTCGGTCCGATGGATTCCACTGTCAACCCGACCACTTTGGACACTTTACCCAGACGCTTTTCAAAGGACTGCTCTAACAGCATATTGTATTTTGATAAATCCATCCGGCAACTCTCCTTTTCGTCGTTTATTTGAACAGTGCTACATCGCTAACAGCTTAATCTGGTTACGCAGATTTTCCAGCTGCGCATCCAAACTGCAATCTACAATTTTGCTTTCTGTCTCGATCATACATTGATTTGCCTGTAAGCTGGCATCCTCAACGATATCAAATTCCAACGCATCGCCTGCGTCTTCCTTCAATTCATTTTTATGATGAGAAACCACTGCCATATCCTCTTTGGAAACACGCAAAGTAACCTGCTTCGGTTTCTCTATGTTTTGTAATGCCTTGCGGATCAAATGCACAATGACATCCTGCTTTTCCTTGCAGGCAATCCCGGTGATCTTTTCTACCAAGTCTGCCACAAGTCCTGCAAAAAACGGCTCCATTTGCTCTTTCTGTTCCTCTATCTCCTGCAGCTTAACAGAAACTGTCTGTTGCAGCTGTCGCTCCATCTCCTGTGCCTGTTCTCTCGCCTTCGCAAGTCCCATTTCCATTCCTGCAGCTCTGCCCTCTTCTTCTGCTGAACTACGGATCTGCTCCGCCTCTTCCTTTGCCTTTGCAAGGATCTCATCTGCCTCCGCATGCGCACCATCTAACAAAAGCTGCACCTGCTCTTTTGTCTCCTCTGTGATCTCCTTGGACAACTTGCGTCGCTCTTCCTCGCGAACATCGTCCATATGGATCACTGACAGACCGTCACTAAAATCTTGTGTTGATTGATCTAACGGCTGTCCAAGCCGGATCGGATGAAAAGTAAAAGGTTCTTCTTCCTGCTGTTGTGCCGCCTGCAATTCCGGCACGATCTTTTCCATCAGATCGTTGGAATCAATGATATGCTTGTCCTGCATATCCACATTAAAGTATACAGATTTCAGTATATTAGACAACGATCTCGTCACCTCCACCTCTGGAAATGATGATTTCCGCTGAATCCTCAAGTTTTCTTATGATATTAACAATCTTCTGCTGTGCCTCTTCTACATCCTTCATACGGACAGGACCCATAAATTCCATATCCTCCTTGATCATGCCGGCAAGACGCTTAGACAAGTTGTTGAAGATAAGGTTCTGAACTTCTTCGTTAGATCCCTTCAAAGCAACAGCAAGCTCGTTGTTGTCAACCTCACGCAACACTCTCTGTACGGAACGATCGTCCAAAGAAAGAATATCCTCGAATACGAACATCTTCTTGCGGATCTCGTCTGCAAGCTCCGGATCTTCGATCTCGAGACTTTCCATAATATGTTTCTCTGTTCCTCGGTCTACGGTATTCAGGATCTCTACGATCGCATCCACACCACCGACTACCGTGTAATCCTGATTTACCAAAGAAGACAGCTTCTGTTCCAGCACTCGCTCTACCTCCTTGATCACATCCGGCGAAGTTCGATCCATCTGTGCGATTCTCTTTGCAACATCCGTCTGTTTTTCCGGTGGCAGCGCCGAGATGATCGCTGACGCCTGTCCGGATGACAGATAAGATAAGATCAAAGCAATCGTCTGTGGATGCTCATCCTGAATAAAGTTTAACAACTGAGCCGCATCTGTCTTACGCACAAACTCGAATGGACGAACCTGCAAGGAAGCCGTCAGCTTGCTGATAACATCTTTTGCACGCTCTGCACCAAGTGCCTTTTCCAACAGATCTTTGGCATAACCGACACCACCCTCAGCAATGTACTGTTGTGCCAGACAAACATCATAAAACTCGCCGAGCACTTGATCTTTCATTGCCGGAGAAACACTTCTCGTATTCGAGATTTCCAAGGTCAGCTGCTCTATTTCATCTTCTTTCAAATGCTTAAATACATTTGCCGATTTATCCGGTCCCAGCGCGATCAGTAAGATCGCCGCTTTCTGAACACCACTAAGTTCTTCCGATTTAGCCATGTTTCATCCTCTTTTCTGCAGGAGTCTTTTGTGTTTTCTATTGGTGATCGGATCATCCGCCGCCTCCCTGCACACAGCGGATCCTGTCAAAATCTATTAACCCCAATCATCATTGAGCCAGTTGCGAAGCAGTTGTGCAACCGCCTCCGGATTTTCATCCACAAACTTCTCAATCATCTTTCGAGTTTCAGACTTATCGCTAAATTCAATATCCTCCAAGGATTGATTTTCCTTGGTCGTTGCTAACAACTGCTCGACAGACAATTCCGGCTCTTCGTCCGCTACCTTCACCGGAGCAGTGCCTCGGATCACAACAAAGATCAGCAATGCAATGATCAATACTGCAAGAATGATCATCAAGTAATCTTTGATACCACGAGATGTCTGTGTTTTTGCAACAAACTTCGGAACTTCATACGCTAACACTGTGATATTCGCAGTGCTCACTCCGGTTGCATTGGAGATCAACTGTACCTCATCCGTCGATGGTGTGATCTGCGTCCGCGTGTTATTTGCTGCCATAAACTCGTCAAAGGTCATATTATCAAGCGAACCATCCGCCTCCAGGTCTTCCTCTTTGTACACATGATAGCGAAGCATTACGATTGACAAACTTGACTGATCCGTCTCAATCGCCGGAAGCTCTTTCTTACGATTTTCAATCGTCTCATCTGTCAAAATATCTTCCTGCTTAGAAATATCTACCGATGAAGAACTGTTATTTCCCTGATTGATCACCGTATCCGTATCGTCATCATTAGAACCGGTACCCGGTTCACCGGAAGCACCGTTCGCTCCCTGTGAGGAATAGGTGTATACACTTCCCGGATATCCATACTCGCGACCATCCGCAACAGTATAGGTTTTAGAAAGTGTCTCAGCCTGCTCCATATCGAATTGAATTCCCTGTGTTCCCACCTGCACATCGTCGTAGTCTAATTTTACCAACAGATCTGTCACATTGGATGCGATCGTATTACGGAGTTTCTCGCAATATTCATCTACACCACCATTGATCGCCGTACCAAGACCATTCGATGACGCTCCATTGTACAAGCAGTTTCCGTCAGAGTCATTTAAGATAACATATTCCACATCCGTGCCAACCGCATTTGCAAGCCAATAGGCAAGTGCCTGCGCTGCACCATTGTCCAACAAGTCTTTATGTTCCTCATTTACGGTAATACGCGCCGTAATGGAAGTTTTACCGGCCTCATCTAAGACACTGTAGGTACTTTCCGGCACATCGATAAATACATCGGCATCGTCCACAAACGAATATTTCAGCATACTCTTTTGTATTTCTGACTGCAATGCCAAGATACGCTTTTGATCCTTTTCTTTCTCTGTCGTGGACATCGAATTGTCAAATGCACTATCCCATGTATAACCGGTGTCTACCAGGTTATTATCACTCATGGCATATAAGGCATCTGTCATGGCATCGTCATGTACATAGACAACCAAACCGTCCTTGGATGATTTATGTGCGATATTCGCATCATCCAACGCCTTCGTCATGGCATTGGCATCGTCCAGATTGTTGAACTCATTAAATTTTACCCAGGTAGGTCTGGAAACAAGATAAGTTGTCAGCCCGATCGCCAGCAGTACCACACAGATCACTGATATGATGATGGTTTTCTGTACTCCTGTGTATTTATTCCAAAACTCCACCAGCTTGGTGGGAATTTGTTTTATTCTTTCCTGCATACTACTACTTCTCCTACTCCCTTTTATCGGGTTTTATTAGAATTGCAAATTCATGATCTCTTTGTAGGCTTCCACTACTGCATCACGCACCGCAACTGTATATTGCAAAGAGACATTTGCTTTCTGCTGCGCGATCTGCACATCATGTATGCTGTTTGTCTCTCCCAACGCATATTTAATCTCTTCTTCCTCTGCAGCATTGCTGTAAGCATTTGTCTCATCGATCAGATTCAACGCTGACTGAAAAATGCTGTCAAACGGTGTATCATCCTTTGCAGAGTGCACCACCAGAGAATCGGAATCATCCGCTAAAGCAGATGAAACCTTTGGCGTTTGGTATGCAGACATCAAGTCTACACCGGATAATGCTGATAATTCCATGTTCTTCCTCATTTCTGTACACAGTGTTCTATGTAATTTCGTTTGTGTCAGGTGTACGCAGACACAACTCTTTTGTCATTGCTGCCACGCTTTATTTTGCGGCTGCTTTATTTTCCGATATCCAATGCCTTTAATGACATATTCTTAGAAGCATTAAAGGCTGTAACATTTGCCTCATAAGAACGGCTGGCATCGATCATATCTGTCATCTCGGTCACGGTGTTGACATTGGGATAATACACATATCCATCCTCATCCGCATCCGGGCTTGATGGATCATACACCATCTTTAACGGTTCTTCCGTATCTTCAAAGATCTGCGAGATCTTAACACCTTTTCCAACACTTCCTGTTGCATTAACAAGTGCCTCACCAAAAGACGGATAATTCTTCTCCTGAAAAATCACCGATTTACGGCGGTATACATTGCCATCTGCATCTCTCGTACTGTTGACATTGGCAATATTCTGTGAGATCACATCTAATCTCGTTCTCTGTGCGGTCATTCCGGACGCACTAATGTCCATTGATGAAAACACATTACCCATACTAATCCTCCATTCTATCGTCACTCATTCCTTATGCCTATTTCTGCATTACCATCTTCAGTCTGGAAAACTCCTGTGTGATGGAATCTAACATGGTATAATACTTAATCTGGTTTTTTGCCAACTCCGCACTCTCTGTATCGATATCGACATTGTTACCGTCAATGCGGTAATCAACATTGGCATAGTCGGTATAGGTAGTGCCGGTCAAAGTATCCAGATCCACATTGGCAATCTCATCATCTAACGATCTTCCTGCTGACACCGCACTGCTCAAATACTCCTCAAAACGCAAATCTTTACGCTTATAATTTGGGGTGTCAACATTGGCGATGTTGTTGGACAAAAGAGAATTTCTCGTCCAGCTCGCATCTGTCGCCTTCTCTAAAACATTGATATAGTTATATGCTCCTGATGATATCAAGTTTAAAACTCCTTTCCCATTTCCTATGTAAAATGCATCTATGCACATTGTTATGGCAAGTATAAAAATATACATATATAATTATAATAGAAACTCGACAAAATACAAGTAAAAAATGCAGAAAGAATCTAATACTATCAGTTCCTTCTGCATCTCATGCGCATCCTTGCTATTCTTCTATCTTATGACTCCGTTTCTTCCTTTTTCTCCATCGGCTTAAAAAATCCACACTGCTTATCCATACAAACGAGCTTGTTTCCTTTTTCCACCATAGGACCACCACATTCCGGACAATGTTCTGTCGATGGTTGCTGCCATGACATAAAGTCGCAGTCCGGATAGGACATACAGCCATAATATCTTCTTCCCTTTTTATTTTTACGGATCACAATATCACCACCGCATTTTGGACAAGGTATTCCGGTCTTCTCCAAGTAAGGTTTGGTGTTACGGCACTCTGGGAATCCCGGACAAGCCAAAAACTTACCATGTGGACCATATTTCACAACCATGTTACGACCACATTCCTCACAGATCACATCGGTTACTTCGTCCTCGATCTTTACCTCTTCCAGTTCTTTCTGTGCAATCTCCACCGCCTCATGCAGATCCGGATAAAAATTCTCTACAACAGTCTTCCAGCCAACTGATCCGTCTTCCACCCGGTCTAACAGACCTTCCATATAAGCGGTAAAGTTGACATCTACAATGCTGGCAAAGGATTTCTTCATAATAGAATTAACTACTTCACCAAGCTCTGTAATATACAAATTTTTCTGCTCTTTTGCCACATAGTGACGATTGATGATCGTGGAAATGGTAGGCGCGTAGGTACTTGGTCTTCCAATTCCAAGCTCTTCCAATGTCTTTACCAAAGAGGCCTCGGTAAAATGTGCAGGTGGCTGTGTAAAATGCTGGTTCTTCTCAAACTCTTCTGCCGTAAGCTGCATTCCTTTTTCCAATTTTGCAGAGAGTTTCTTCTTCTCTACCTTATCTTCATCTGTCTGATAGATCGTCAGATAACCGGCAAATACCACTTTCGATACAGCTGTGGTAAAACGATACTCTCCGGCATCAATCTTGATCGAGGTTGTTTCAAACTGCGCCCCGGACATCTGACTTGCCAAAAATCGTTTCCAGATCAACTGATACAAACGAAAATGATCTCTGGATAACGCCTCTTTCACCATCGTTGGTGAAAGATCCACATAGGTTGGACGGATCGCCTCATGCGCATCCTGGATCTTCTTTCCGGTTTTAGAGATCTTTTCTCCCTCTGTTGTATATTCCTCACCATAATTTTCTGCAATATAGGCTTTTGCGCTCTCCTTCGCCTCATCAGAGATTCGTGTAGAATCCGTACGAAGGTAAGTGATCAAACCAATGGTGCCTCGTCCTTTTACTGCTACACCTTCATATAAGCCCTGCGCAAGACGCATGGTCTTTTGTGTCGAAAAATTCAAAGTCTTTGCCGCTTCCTGCTGTAAGGTACTTGTCGTAAACGGCAGCGGACTCTTCTTTTTACGCGTGGATGTCTTAATATCCGAAATCTCAAACTTGGATTTCTCCAGCTTTTTGATGATTTCATCCATCTGTTTTTCAGAATCAATGGTCATCTTTTCTTTCTGCGTACCATAAAACTCTGCTGCAAATGGTTTCTTATCACCGGGTGCCTTAAACTCACCGGATAAAGTCCAATATTCTTTGGAGATAAAATTATTGATCTCCTCTTCACGATCGGCAATAATACGCAGTGTCACCGACTGTACACGGCCTGCACTGAGTCCTCTTTTGACCTTTGCCCACAAAACAGGGCTGATCTGGTAACCTACCATACGATCCAACATTCTTCTCGCCTGCTGTGCATCGACCAGATCCATGTCAATGTCTCGTGCCTCTTTGATCGAACGCTTCACTGCATTCTTGGTAATCTCATTAAAAGTAATTCGGCTTGTATTTTTATCCTCCAGCTTCAAAGCCTTGGACAAATGCCAAGAAATAGCTTCTCCCTCGCGGTCCGGGTCAGTTGCCAGATATACTTTATCAGCTTTCTTCACTTCTTTACGAAGCTTTGCTAACAGCTCTCCTTTTCCTCGTATCGTAATATACTTTGGCTCAAAACCGTGCTCAATATCAATTCCTAATGTGCTCTTCGGCAAATCACGAACATGTCCATTTGAAGCAACCACCTCATAACTACTTCCTAAAAACTTCTTAATCGTTGTAGCCTTTGAAGGGGACTCTACAATCACCAAATTCTTTGCCATGATACTACCTGCCTTTCCCTTAGTTCTCCCGTCTACTATACTTATATATAGCTAATCTTTTAATTTTAATGCATAATGATGTTGACCTACATCAGCAATCAATCCTTTATTTTCCAATGACAATACAATTTCCATGACCTTCGGCACTGCCAAACCGGTCTTTGCGACAATTTCTGAAATATGTATCCCATCAAAACCTAACATAGCATACACTATTTTTTCTGCGGTTTCAAGCATAACCTTATTTTTTTTCTTTTGTGCAGATAGATCCGTGTCGACAAAGATCCCTAAGCCATCCATGACATCTCTTGCGTTTGTCACGACCATTCCACCGGATTTAAGCAGTTCATTTCCCCCTTCATACGACCGATTCACAATGCTCCCCGGCACCACAAAAATCTCTTTTCCCTGCTCCAAAGCACAGGATGCCGTGATCAACGATCCGCTCCCCTTTCTCGCTTCGATGACGAGCACACCATCTGCCAAGCCGCTGATAATACGGTTTCTTTTGGCAAAGTTTCCCGGATGGCCGTAAGTTCCCGGTGCATATTCCGATAACACACCGCCTTTATTCTGCATCTGTATATATTCCTCGATATGCTGTCTCGGATAACATTGGTCAATCCCTGTCCCCAGTACCGCATAGGTCTGCCCGCCCGGCAGTTCCAATGTTCCCCGCTGTGCTGCAATGTCAATCCCTCTCGCCAGTCCACTAACGATCTGAATCCCATTTTCTGCCAACTGCCTGCCAAAGTTTCGTGCAATCTCCCTTCCCTCATAGGAAGCGTTGCGTCCTCCCACGATCGCCACGATAGGCCTGTCCTCCCTTGGAAGATGTCCCCGATAAAACAATGTAAACGGTGGTTCTTCTATGTGACGAAGTCTCTCCGGATAGCAGTCCTCTCCCTGCCAGCAAAAACGAATCCCCCGCTGCCATAACTGTTCAAGATCCTCTAACAGCCGCTCCGGTCCCGGCTTATTCTGTAACTGTAACAGATCCTTGGTGCGAAACAACGGAACCGTCTCCAATTCTCTCAGATTCGCCTCATAGATTTCTTGTACCGTACCATAATGCTGTAGTAAATATCGTCTTTTTTGATAGCCAATGCCCTGTCTGGTCGTAAGCCAATAGGCATAGGCGTGATGTTCTTTATAATGCTGCTCCATGACCTCTCACCCTTTCTTCGCATCTTTCTATCGATACGATCTATAGTCTGCTCTGCGAAAGCTGTCGATAACAGACCGCCTCACAGACATGCGCATACCGGATCTGCTCACTTTGCTCAAGATCCGCAATGCTCCTCGCCACCTTAATGATCTTATGATACCCTCTTGCCGTCAAAGACCGTTCCTGAAAAATATCCTGCAGATATTCCTTTGCCTGCGGCTCCATGACACAATACTGCTCAATACCTGCCACTGTAAGCTGGCTATTGTACCGATACGGTTCGTGCTGATAGCGTTCCCACTGGATCTTTTGGGCATCCATCACCCGTTTCCGGATCGTATCACTGGATTCTTCGGTTGTCTTGCAGTCAAGATCTCCATATTCTAAAGGGATCGTTTCCGTGCAAATATCAATGCGATCTAGGATCGGCGTACTGATCCTGCCAAAATATTTGCGGATCTGCGCAGAGGTACAGGTGCATTTTTTGCGGTCGGGATAAAATCCACAAAGACAAGGATTCGCGGCGGCAACCAGCTGGCATTTTGCCGGATAACGGTAACTGCCTTCCAGACGCGATACCGTCACATACCCTTCTTCCAAGGGCTGGCGAAGCACCTCCACCGTCTGTCTCTGAAACTCCGGCAGTTCATCCAAAAACAACACACCGCCACTGCTCAAACTACATTCTCCCGGCTTGGGATACCTGCCCCCACCGACTAACGCTGTCTGCGGCACGGTATGGTGCGGGGAACGAAACGGGCGGCTGGTCACCAAGGGATGTTTTTCATCCAGCAGTCCGGAAACGCTGTAGATCTTGGAGATCTCCATCTGCTCCGCAAACGATAGCGGCGGCATAATGCCGGGGATCCGCCTTGCGATCATCGTTTTCCCTGATCCGGGCGGCCCGACCATCAATATATTATGTCTGCCTGCCACCGCGACTTCTACCGCTCGCTTCACCACTGCCTGTCCACGAATATCTTTGAAATCCAGCTGCTCTTCCCGGAAACCGACTTCCGGAGAAACTGGGGAAGACGACTCCCACCGATCAGGCTCCGTCTGATAGCAGGCAACCACCTCTGCCAGACTGGAAACACCTATGACCTTGATTCCCTTGACCATCTGTGCTTCCGCCAGATTATCCATCGGAACAACACAATAGGAATATCCTCGCTCCAACGCCGTATACACCATAGGAAGGACGCCGCTGATCGCTTTGATCTGTCCGTCAAGGCTCAGTTCTCCGATCAATATGCCATTTTTCAAATACTCTCCGGGGAAATATCCAAATGCTCCTAGAACAGAAGCTGCGATCGCCAGATCATAACCGGTCCCTTCTTTCCGAAAGTCCGCCGGCGACAGATTTACCGTTATCTTCTTGGGAGGAATCCGATAGCCGCTGTTTTTCAGCGAAATTCGCACCCTCTCCTTCGCCTCACGAACCTCAGAGGCAAGATAACCAACCATAGAAAAACAAGGCAGACCATCAGAAATGTCTGCCTCCACATGTACCATGCAGCCTTCAATCCCTTGAATGGCTACACAAAAAGCTTCACAATACATAGTGCTTCCTTTCTGAAATTATAAGGAAAGCATACTCCGTATCGTTATATTATCACATATGTCATGATATAACAAGTGAATTTTCTCTAAAACCGAAACTATTTGTCCAGCATTTTTTTCAACTCTTCCATAAAAGTGTCCACATCCTTAAACTCCCGGTAAATCGAAGCAAAGCGTACATAAGCAACGGCATCCAGTTCTTCCAGATAACGCATAACCAGTTCGCCAATATAGCTGCTTGGGATCTCTCTTTCTTCCTTACTAAATAACTTTGCTTCCACCTGGTCCACAAGATGGTTCATCTGTGGCACAGAGATTGGGCGTTTATGACAGGATCGAAATACACCTTTCTCAATTTTTGTGCGGTCGTAAGGCTCTCGCGTCAGATCCTTTTTGATCACAACTAAAGGAATGGCTTCTACTCGTTCATAAGTAGTAAAGCGTTTCTGACATTGATCGCATTGTCTTCTCCGGCGAATGGACATATTTTCATCCGCAGGTCTGGAATCAATTACTCGGGTATCATCTTCTCCACAAAATGGACATTTCATTTTGCACCTCATTTCCGCACAGTGATTGCGCTCTTTCGTCTTTTTAATAATTTCATTATAAAGAATCGATCAAAAAAAGCAAGTCTAATCCCACTTGCACTTTTTTAAGCATCGCTCCGTATCGATTTCTACCAAAACAACATCCGAGCCGATACGGCACACATTGCGATAAGGGATCAGATATTCCTGATCTCTTCCTAAGATCCCCAGTACCTTACACGGTCCGGGAACGATGAGTGTGCAGATTTGACCTGTTTTTTCCTCAAATTCTATGTCGCACACATTTCCCAACCGTTCTCCGTCACATACATTGATGACTTCTTTGTCACGAAGCTCACATAAACGCATCCGCACTCTCCAGGCTTTTTTTACAGTGTATGAACCATCAGCTTAGATAATTCTTCATTGCTTTTAACGCCTTCTTTTCCAGCCGGCTCACCTGCGCCTGTGATATATGGATCTCTTCTGCCACCTCCATCTGTGTCTTTCCTTCAAAATAGCGCATCGTAATGATCTCATGTTCTCTGCCGGACAGACGATTTATCGCTGCTTTTAATGATATTTCCTCGACCCAGCTTTCTTCTTTGTTTTTCTTATCACTAATCTGATCGACAATGTATAACGCATCTCCGCTTTCTGCATAAACCGGTTCATATAAGGATACCGGGCTCTGTATCGCATCCAACGCAAATACTATATCTTCCGCCGGAATCTCCAATTTCTCTGCAAGCTCCTGTATAGTAGGCTCTTTATCAGACTGCTTCATCAGCATTTCCTTCGTATAGATCGCCTTGTAGGCGGTATCCCTGATCGAACGACTTACACGGATGCTGTTATTATCTCTAAGATATCTTCTGATCTCTCCCAGGATCATCGGTACTGCATAAGTGCTGAATTTTACATTTAGTGTCGTATCAAAGTGATCAATTGCCTTGATCAGACCAATGCATCCAATCTGAAACAGATCATCCATATTTTCTCCGGAATTGTAAAACCGCTGTATGATACTTAACACCAGGCGAAGATTTCCCTTGATAAAAGTCTCTCTCGCCTGACGATCCCCTTGGTGTATTTTTTCAAAAAGTTCCCTTTTTTCTTCCTCGTTTAGTAAAGGTAATTTTGCCGTATTTACGCCGCAAATCTCTACTTTATAGGTCGCCATTCCCTTTCCTCCAAGGTTTTAGTTCTTATAAAGTAGGATTGACCAAACTAACTCTTTTTATACCTGCTCCATTCGCATCATCTCCTTTTTCAACCGCTTCATGATCTTTTTTTCCAGCCTGGAAATATACGACTGCGAAATGCCCATCAGATCCGCAACTTCCTTTTGGGTACATTCTTTTCCATCCGTACGATTGATGCCAAACCGCATTTCAATGATCGTGCGTTCACGGGAGTTCAAACAGTTGAGTGCCTTTCGCAACATTCTCTTGTCCACCTCGTCTTCCAGATCTTTGGAAATGATATTTTCATCCGTGCCTAAAATATCAGACAGCAGTAATTCATTTCCATCCCAGTCCACATTCAGTGGCTCATCAATGGATACCTCATATTTGATCTTATTATTTCTTCGCAAATACATTAAAATTTCATTTTCGATACAGCGAGAGGCATAGGTTGCCAACTTGATATTTTTGAGTGGGTTAAAGGTGTTGATTGCTTTGATGAGGCCGATCGTACCGATCGAGATCAAGTCTTCCACACCGATCCCTGTATTTTCAAACTTCTTCGCAATATAAACTACCAGACGCAGATTGTGTTCGATCAAACTGCTCCTCGCCTCTTTATCATTCCCTCCTCCTAATTTTTCTAAAATTTCTTTTTCTTCCTCTGCCGAAAAAGGAGCCGGCAGTATTTCCGCACCGCCAATATAATGAATGTCCGGTGCATTTTTTCCACAAAAAATACCACGAAACTCTGTGGCCACCCGAAATTGAAATTTGTTTGCAACTGATATCTTCAGCATATG
>JALEPA010000094.1 GCA_022766515.1 Lachnospiraceae bacterium
CACCCTTCTCAACCTTGTTTGGATTCTGAACAGTAATGTTGTAAACACCTTCACGGTACTTACGAGTCATCGTAAATCCGGTTCCCATCTCAGATGGAATACATGGATCAACGCTCAATCCGTTTAAGGTAGGTACAACACCGAGAATGTACTGAGATACATTGACAAATGTCCATGCAGCAGTACCGGTCAGCCAGCTGTTCTTAGCCTGTCCAAAGAATTTCGCATCTTTTCCTGCGATCATCTGAGAGTATACATAAGGCTCTGTACAGTGGATCTCGCTGATGTCCTCGATATATGCAGGACAAGTCTTCTTGTAGATCTCGAACGCACGGTTACCGCGACCGATTACAGTCTCTGCACAAGATACCCAAGGGTTGTTGTGGCAGAAGATACCGGCATTCTCTTTATATCCAGGTGGATAAGAAGAGATCTCACCAAGTTCTACATGATATTTTGTATAAGCCGGCTGCAGTAATACGATACCGTATTTGCTGTCCAGGCGTTCTTTTACGGAATCAAGAGCTTTCTTAGCTTCTCCTGTCTCTACACCGATACCGGCAAGTACACAGAAGCCCTGAGGCTCGATATAGATCTGACCCTCTTCACATTCTTTAGAACCAACCTTGCGGCTCTCAGCATCGTATGCACGAACGAACCACTCGCCATCCCAGCCATCAGCCAGTACAGCCTTGTCCATTGCGTCAACTTCTGCCATAGCACGGTCAGCTTCTGCCTGATCGCCTGTGTAAGCACAAAGATCAGCATACTCTTTACCATATTTTACAAACATTCCACCGATGAATACAGACTCAGCAACCGGTCCTTCGCTTGGTCCGAATGTCTGGAAAGACTCACCCGGATGCTCAGAGAAGCAGTTCAAGTTCAAGCAGTCGTTCCAGTCAGCACGACCGATCAGTGGGAGATTATGAGGTCCCTTGTGATTTACGATGTAATCAAAAGATCTCTTTAAGTGCTCCATCAAAGGAACTGCCTTAGACTCATCGTTATCGAATGGAACCATTTCCTCTAAGATAGAAGTATCACCTGTCTCACGGATGTATGCGGAAGTACCTGCGATCAACCAAAGTGGATCATCGTTAAATCCGGATCCGATATCAGCATTTCCCTTTTTGGTGAGTGGCTGATACTGGTGATAAGCACTACCGTCTTCAAACTGAGTAGAAGCAATATCAATGATTCTTTCTCTTGCACGCTCCGGGATCAAATGTACGAAACCGAGCAGATCCTGGCAGGAATCTCTAAATCCCATTCCACGACCGATTCCGGACTCGTAATAAGAAGCGGAACGAGACATGTTGAAAGTAACCATACACTGATACTGGTTCCAGATATTTACCATACGGTCCAACTTTTCTTCGTCGGATTTAACCGTAAACTTGGATAACAGGTTTTCCCAGTTTGCCTTTAATTCAGCAAGGGCAGCCTCAACCTGCTCATCTGTCTGATATTTTGCTAAAAGAGCATCAGCAGGAGCTTTATTGATGACATCCTGTGCAACGAATTTCTGGTCAACAGGGTTCTCACAATAACCGAGAACGAAGATCATGCTCTTAGACTCGCCCGGCTCCAAAGTGATGTTGATCTGATGAGATCCGATCGGATACCATCCGCTTGCTACAGAGTTGTGTGATTTTCCTTCTGCTACAACCTGTGGATCAGTTACTCCGCGATAAGCACCGAGAAATTCATCTCTGCTTGTATCAAAACCATCAACAGGAGTATTTACAGAGTAAACAGCATAGTGATTACGACGCTCACGATACTCTGTCTTGTGATAGATCGTAGAATCAATGACTTCCACCTCACCGATATTCAAGTTACGCTGGTAGTTGGTCATATCATCCATAGCATTCCACAAACAAAATTCTATGTATGAGAATACAGAGAAAGTCTTTGTTTCCTTGCTCTCATTTGTCATTACCAACTGATTGACTTCACAGTTGTCATTGACAGGAACGAAAGCGAGAAGGGATGCTTTTAATCCGTTTTTAGAAGAAGTAAAACGGCTGTATCCCATACCGTGACGGCACTCATAAGAATCGAGATCTGCCTTTACAGGCTGCCAGCCCGGATTCCATACGGAATCTCCCTCTTTGATATAGTAGTAGCGTCCGCCTTCATCGTTAGGGATGTTGTTGTAACGATAACGAGTAAGACGAAGTAATTTTGCATCCTTATAGAAGCTGTATCCACCACAGGTATTGGAAATCAATGAGAAAAAGCTGTTGCTTCCCAGATAATTGATCCAAGGAAGTGGTGTTTTTGGAGTAGTGATCACATACTCCTTATTTGGATCGTCAAAAAAACCAAATTTCATAGTATCCTCCATTTCTGCCCGCAGGCTAAAGTTATAATCAATGTAAAGTATATATGAAATAGCAGGGGAAATCAAGAAGAAAACGATAAGAAACTTAAAGATTTTCGATATAATAAAATCAAGGGTTTCACAGATTGGGGAAAGACATGGGCAAACACGGGACGCAAGCGTTTTTTCGGGTTGTTTGCGTTAATGTGCCGCACAGGGTATAATGATTTTTCAGAAAGTATATCCTATTAGATTAGCAGGAGGTGTGAGACATGACAGACGATAGAAAGATTACAGAAGGATTATTGGATTTTATTGCAAAGAGCCCAAGTGCGTTTCATGTGATCGCTAATATGGAATCTGAGCTTTTGGCAGAGGGATTTGAATATCTTCCGGAAAATCAGGCATGGGAGATCCGGGCAGGTGGATCGTACTACACGAAGAGAAATGACAGTTCTCTGATCGCATGGAAAATGCCGGAAGGAGAGGCAAAGGGCTTTCACATTGCTGCAGCCCATAGTGATTCTCCTACTTTTTTACTCAAAGAACAGCCGGAGAAAAAAGGAGAATATTATGTCCGTTTGAATATAGAAAAATATGGTGGAATGTTATTGTCTACCTGGTTGGATCGCCCGCTTTCCGTGGCAGGGCGTATTGTTGTACAGGAGGCAGACGGCGTGAAGAGCAGATTAGTCAATATCGACAGAGATCTGCTTGTGATCCCGAATCTTGCCATTCATATGAACCGCACGGCAAACAACGGTTACGAGTACAAGGTCAGTAAAGATATGCTCCCTATCTATGCGGAGAAAGAGGGCAAAAGTCTGCTAAACTTAGTCGCAGACGAAACCGGAGTTGCAGAAGAAGATATTTTAGGACAGGAATTGTATTTATATGTCCGAGAAACGGGACACATCATTGGCAGAGATGAGGAGTGGATGATGTCACCGCGACTGGATGATGTACAATGTGTTTACAGCATTTTGGAAGGGATCAAAGATGTCACGCCAAAGCAGTATATCCCAATGGCGGCAGTGTTCCACAATGAGGAAGTGGGGAGCAGCACGAGACAGGGAGCAGATTCGACTTTTTTGTCGGATGTTTTGCATTGGATCAGCGAAGCTGTGGGAGAGTCGTATGGTACCTGCCAGCGTAAGATCGCAGACAGTTTTTTGATCTCAGCGGATAATGCACATGGTGTACATCCTAACCATCCGGATAAGGCAGATCTGACGAATCGTCCGAAGTTAAATGGTGGTGTTGTGATCAAGTTTCATGGCAATCAAAAATATACTTCCGATGCCATGTCTGCCGGATACCTGCGCCTGCTTTGCAAAGAGGCACAGATACCAAGTCAGACTTATTACAATCATTCGGATATTTTGGGTGGTTCGACTTTGGGAAATATCGTGACATCGCATGTGTCCATTCCATCTGCAGATATTGGAGCTGCACAGCTTGCTATGCATTCTGCGATGGAGACAGCGGGAACAAGCGACACCGGATATTTGCTGGCATTGATGAAACAGTATTTTGCCAAATGATCGTTAGAGGTTATTTGGTGGAAAGCTATCGATTATTTGGTGTAAAGTTATCGATTATTGCAATTCGGCAATGCGGCTCACACCGACATAGATCTCGCTGATCTTATACCAGGTCGGATAGTCTACGACTCCGGTCTGTGGCAGGTTGAAAACACCCTGGAATATGCGGACAGCTTCCGCAGTTCCCTCACCGAAGATGCCATCTACGGCAATCTTAGGGATCAAAGGATACGCTCCTGCAATGACATTTAGCTGGCTTTGCATCTGGCGGACTTTGGAACCGCTGCTGCCGATCGTCAGAGAAGTACCCGGCCAGGAAGCAGGGACACCGGAGATTTCTTCGGAACTGTTGATATACATGGAAGAGCCGTAAAAAGAGCGCAGGATCTCGATCGCAGAATATCCGCGATCGCCAAGAGTTTTAGATTCCCACTGCCGCATCCAGTTTGGGCAGGATACCTGTCTGCCATCGCAGTATTGCGTAAAGATCGGTTGTTGGACATTTGGCCTTGACAAATAGTTGGCAAAGACGGAATCTACGACTTGTGAGATGGATTCATAAATATTGCGTCCGGAGATCCACTTTTGGTCATACGCCGTCGATGAGGTGATTGTGAAGTCGTAAGATTTGTTGCGATACCATTCGGTGTAAATGCGGTTGAGCGTGATCGACTGGATCGCTAAGACATTGGCGATGATCGTTTCCTCCGGCCAGGTGGCGTAGATTTCACTGGAAGCCACATTTTTGATATAATCCTTATATTTGACATAATAATTTTTTGCCTTGGAGTCCGAAGGAGGTCCGTCATGGACGATAACATATTCGGGGGCTGGTGTGCGAAAAACGACCATGAAGACGGCGGCAAAGTCGTTTTGGAATGGGAAGCAGGAAGAAAGGAATGGTTTGACATATGAAAATGCAGGGGACAGACCTTAGCATAGAGAAAGAAAAAAATAAAAAGAAGCGGTTGAAAAAACAGCGCAAGCGCATGGACAAGCAGCTTGCAGACCGCCATCGCAAGAGGAAAGAGGTCGCCAGGTGGGAGAAGTTAGACAATACGGCAAATTTGTTTCCAGCGATCGCAACGCCTAGCATGACCAATGTCTATCGGATCAGTGTCACGATGACAGAGCCTGTGCAGGTCAAACCGTTACAGAAGGCGTTGGATGAGATACTGCCGTGCTTTGACTCGTTTCGTGTGCGTATGCGGCGGGGCATCTTTTGGAATTATTTTGAGACAAATTATAAGATGCCGCCATTGATCGAAGAGGAGACGGATTATCCGTGCCGTTATATGGAGGCGTATGAAAATAACGGTTATCTGTTTCGTGTCTCTTATTATCAGAAACGGATCAATCTGGAAGTGTTCCATGTTTTGGCGGATGGCATGGGAGCCATGAATTTCCTGCGGGAATTGGTATACCGCTATTTGCAGATCCTGCATCCGGAGCAGACATTTTCCGAGCAGGAGGGATTGTCGGATGCCGCCTTTTTGGGGACGGAAGACAGCTATTTGAAGAATTATAAAAGAAGCCACGCCAAAGGATACAAAACAGCAAGAGCGGTGGAGATTAAGGGGGAACATCTGCCGCTTGGAGAATTGGGCGTGATTCATGGAACGATGTCATTGCAGCAACTGAAACAAGTGTGCAAAACCCGCAAAGTCAGCATTAATGAATATTTTACAGCGGTCTTAGTGGACAGCATTTACCGGGAATATCTCAAGGAAATGCCTTCTAAGCGTCCGATCGCGATCGCTGTACCCGTCAATCTCAGACCGTATTTTGAGTCTGTTACAACAAGAAACTTTTTCGTGATGGTAAGTGCGTTGTTTCAGGCGGATCGTACCGGGTATACCTTTGAGGAGATCCTGCAGATCGTAGTGAAAAGTCTGCGGGAGCAGATCACGAAGGAACATTTGGAAGAACTTTTTTCCTATAATGTATCCAACCAAAAAAATCTGCTTTTGCGCTCCGTGCCAATGTTTATTAAGATCCAGGCAATGCGTTTCGTTTACCGTTCTTCGGCAAGAGCAAACACTACGACATTGACCAATATCGGCAATTTTCAGGTGGCAGACGAATATGCACCGTATATTGAGGATTTTCACGGTATGATCGCCATGTCGACCGGACAGCATGTGAAGATGCTGGTATGCTCTTATCAGGACCACATGAATGTCAATTTCAGCTCCTCTCTGCGTGATGTTTCGATCCAGAGAAGATTTTTCCGTAAACTGGTCGAAGAGGGCATAGAAGTTACGATTTCGACGAACGGAGTTTATGATAACTAAGACGGACAAGGAGGAAATCATGGGTTATTGTAAAAATTGTAATCTGACTATACAGGATGATACAACAGTCTGCCTGTTTTGCGGAAGAGTGCTCACGAAAGGCGAGGAGGAACCGACAGCCGCTTATCCTGCCATCTATCAAAAAACGAGAATGGTAAAACGGGTCATCGTGATCGTTACCTTTGTCCTGCTTTTGGTACAGGCACTATTAATGGTATTGAATTATTATTTAGATAAACAGGGAAGATGGTCGTGGCTCACAGGAGCAGCGATCCTCTATGGACTGGTGTTTTTGCACTACACGGTGCTTCGCAAGCAGAGTTATATCCGTAAGTTGTTTGTACAGATGATCTTTACGATCCTATTGCTGCTTGCTATTGATGCTATTTTGGGATTTCAGGGCTGGTCGTTAGAATATGGTCTGCCGTGTATTCTTTTAGTGTTGGATGTCATCGTGTTATTGGGCATGATCATTGATCGAAATAATTGGGTGCATTATATGACATTACAGATTGTTGCTCTGGTGTTAAGTGCAGCGTATATGGTATTGTACCTGACGCATGTCACGCATAGTGCACTTTTAGCGTGGACGGGACTGTTTGCGGCAGTTATTTTGTTTGGGGGAACGATGTTAGCAGGCTATCGCAAGGCAAAAAGCGAACTGCGACGCCGCTTCTATATATAGATTCAGGATGTAACATACGGCTGTTGCAGCATTTCGCAAGGTGGGACAGCGTGAGTGATCCGTATGTAAAATACCGGAAAGGAATACAGGATTAGTATGGGGAAACAGACAGAAAAAGACAATTTGTTTTCGGTGGATGTAGAAAATCTGGAAATCATAGAGGACAATGGGAAAGAGAGTATTCGTGCCAAGGTGATCAAGGAGTGCATGCGTCTGGCAACGGGAAATCCGATCATTGGAACGAAGATCCAGATGGGGGAATTACAGAGAAAGTGGATGGAGAAAGAGCCGGCTTGGCATGCACCGGATTCGATGCGTTGGGAGGAAATTTCCTTAAATCATTTTACATTGGAATCGCTGATACCGGATCGAAAAGGAGAAAAGATCGTATTACAGCTTCATGGTGGCGGTTATGTCAATCCGATCAAAAATGTCTATCGCAATTTTGCAAAGAAATATGCGGAGATGGGCGATGGCATGGGAGTGTACAGCCCGGATTACCGTGTGGCACCGGAGCATACTTATCCGGCGGCACTGTTGGATGTGATCACATCGTATGAGTATATACTGCGGCAGGGGCATTTGGCGCGCAATATTATTGTGGCAGGCGATTCGGCAGGCGGTGGACTGGCAGTGGCATTGTGTATGTGGCTGCAGGCGCATCACAGGGAACTTCCGTCAAAGCTGGTGTTAATGTCGCCTTGGCTTGATATGACGGCATCCGGGGAGTCTTATGACCGTAATTTTGATAAAGATCCGATGTTTGGCGGAACGAGAGAGAGTATGATCTATCGCAGGGATTATGCAGGAGATTATGATATAAGAGATCCGTATTTGTCGCCTTTGTATGGGGATTTTAACGGGATGCCGGAGATGCTCATTCAGGCTGGTGAGATCGAGATGCTTCGCAGTGACGCGGAAAGTGCGGCGAAAGCGATGGAAGATGTCGGGGGCAAAGTAAGCCTTCAGATCTACAAGGGGATGTTCCATGTATTTCAGATGGGATTGGAGCAGATCCCGGAGTCGGCAAAGGCATGGGAAGAAGTCGAAAAATTTATTCTTTCCTGATCCGGATGGCGCATATAATGAAACAAAGAATCTTTATCGAGGTGCTTTGTGAGTGGAAAAAATTGGCAGGGTGCATCACAGGTATGCGGCTGTGGGACCGGACAGAAGAGATCGGATGTTATTGCTTTGCTATCGACTCGAACAACTGGAGCAGACGGAAAGTATGTGTGCCAAAAGACGGACAGACACGATACAAGATGCGGACTCTATTTGCGCATATCCAGAGAAGAAGAACGAACGATAACTTCCGGCAATAGTATTGCCAATCAGAGAATTTTATTGATGGAATATCTTGATAAAAGACAAGAGGAAGGACTGCACTATGCCGGAGAATGGATCGATGACGGATACAGCGGGAGCGGTTTTGAACGGCCTGGCTGGCAGAAATTATTGCAGGCAGCGCAGCTTGGTCAGATCGATTGCATTTTGGTGAAGGACCTATCCAGACTGGGCAGAGAATATATTCAGACCGGATGGTATCTGACTAAGATATTTCCGGCATGGGGGATTCGTGTGATCGCTGTCGGTGACGGTTATGACAGCAGTCAGGCGGATTTTTGTCGTGACTCCCTGCTGATACCGATCATGAATCTTATGAATGATGCCTATTGCAGAGATATTTCTAACAAAGTAAAAAACAGTCAGAATGCCAGAAAGAGACAGGGAGATTATCTGGGAGCGTTCGCTCCCTATGGCTATCGTAAACAACAAGCAGATTATCATGTGTTGGAACCGGAGCAAGAGAGTGCCGAGGTGGTACGAAAAATCTTTATTTGGAGAAGTATGAGACGATCTCCGGAAAAAATCGCGATGGACTTAAATGTGTTATCTGTCCCTTCTCCTTATACCCACAAGCAGTTAAAAAATGAAAAATTTCAGAGCGGTTTTTTGCAGGAAACAGTTTCGGATCATTGGCACGGATGGTCGGCTGCGGCTGTGCGCCGGATCTTGCGCAATCCGTTGTATATCGGTACATTACAGCAGGGCAAGTCGTACAAGATCTCACACAAGATTGATAAACGCTGCAGAGTGCCTAAGGAGCAATGGATCAGTGTGACACACCGTGTCGAGCCTATCGTGTCGGAGGAACTTTTTGCAATCTGTCAGATCCCGCTTCGCAGGAATAAAGTGGCAGCAGGTGAGCGGAAATGATCGCGCTCTATGCCAGGATATCTGTTATCCATGCAGAATCCGATGAGGAAACGATCGACAATCAATTTAAGATCCTACGACAGTATGTGACAGCACAGTTTCCGGGGGAAAGTATAAGGGAATATCAGGATGTCGGGTGCTCCGGAACGACTTTTGAGAGGCAGGGATTTATGACAATGCTTGCGGATGTACAGATGGGAGAGATCCATATGATCGTGGCGAAAGATCTTTCCCGCCTGGGGAGAAATTATCTGACACTTGGATGGTATCTGGAGCAAGTGTTTCCAAGGCTTGGAGTGCGTGTCGTGGCACTGGGCGAGGGGTATGATAGTAAGAAGCAAGGTGCGCAGGAGCTTTTGATCGGTCTTCGTAATATTATGAACGAATGGTATGCGAAAGATGTTGGCAGGAAAGTCCGCATGGTCAAACAACTGCAAAAGCAGGAGGGCGATTACCTGGGCAGCAAGGCACCTTATGGTTACCGTATCGTGAAGAGAGACGGGCGGCGTGTATTGCAGCCGGATGAGGCATATCCGGTCAGGATGTTGATCTGCAATAAAAGAGAACAGGGGGAGTCTTCGGCAGAGATCGCAGCATGGCTGTCCGGACAAAAGATCCATACGCCAATGCAGTATGCCAGGACGGGGGAGGTGGCAGCAGTGTTACACACGCAGTCGGAAACAATATCGCAGAGCGGACAAACGG
>JALEPA010000112.1 GCA_022766515.1 Lachnospiraceae bacterium
GCAATTTTCTATCAGCCGGAGCGTGTGATCAATACCGGAAATGGTTGGATCTTTAATTGTAATCCGATCTATATGTGCATTTCTAATTTCCGTGAGGCAATTTTATATGGACAGCCAATGAATATGAATTACTGCATTACATCCGCAGTGATCGCTGTTGTCTTTTTGATTGTCGGTGTTCTGTTCTTCAACAAGAAACAGGATGAATTTATTTTGTATGTATAGGATCGTGTCTGACGATAAGAGTATGTGACATACACAGAAATGAGGATAGATATGAAAGAAAATGTAGCTATAAGTGTAAAAAATGTTGGTATGTGTTTTAGCCAGAGCCAGGAGCGCGTGGATAACTTAAAAGAGTATCTGATCAAGTTCGTGAAGAGAGACTTAAAGTACGATGAGTTTTGGGCATTACGCGATGTTGATTTTCAGATCAAAAAGGGTGAGCGTCTTGGCGTGTTGGGATTAAACGGTTCCGGTAAAAGTACCTTGTTAAAGGTTGTATCCGGTGTGTTAAAGCCAACGATCGGTTCTGTGCAGACCAGAGGTGTCGTGGCACCTTTGCTGGAGTTAGGAGCAGGATTTAACTCGGAATATACTGGTCGTGAGAATATCTATTTATATGGTGCTGTTTTGGGATATTCCAAAGAATTTTTGGATGAGAAATTTGATGAGATCGTTGATTTCTCAGGTCTGGGAGAGTTTATCGAGGTACCGATCAAGAATTATTCTTCCGGTATGAAAGCCAGACTCGGCTTTTCCATTGCCACCGTTGTAGAGCCGGATATCCTGATCTTGGATGAGGTGTTATCTGTTGGTGATAAGAAATTCCGCCGTAAAAGTGAGAAGAAGATCATGAGCATGTTTGATAAGGGTGTTACGGTATTGTTCGTATCCCATTCTTTGGATCAGGTGTGCAGACTTTGTGATAAGGCGATCATTCTCGACAGCGGTATTCTTGTGGCAAAAGGACCTGTTGATAAAGTTGCCAGAATTTACAAAAACATGACGGAGTAAGAAGAAAGCAGCGAAGCTGCTTGAGAAAATGAGGGTAGGTTGAAAATGGGGATTAATATGAAAGTAAAACGCTATATTGGCTGTTATATCGTATTACCGATCGTTCTCGAATGGATCATAGAAGCGTTTAACCGCAAATCTCTGCCGGCAGCATTTGCGTATATGGTACAGAGTCCGCTCTTGTTTGCTTTTAATACATTGATCATTATGTTGACATTGTCGATCGCAATGTTTTTCAAGAGAGAGATTTTTGTACTTGTCAGCATTTCGGCAGTATGGTTGATCTTTGGAGTGGTCAATTTTGTGATCCTTCATTTTAGAGTGACACCGTTTTCAGCGGTTGATTTTACATTGATCAAGAGTGCGATCAGTGTTTCCGGGCATTATCTGAACCTGTTTACGGTGGCGATGATCGTAATTGCGGTGATCGTGCTGATCGTAGGGCTGGTCTGCCTGTTTTTGAAGGCTCCGGTACATTCAGAGTATAACCATCGCAAGCTGATCTTTGCGGTGATCTTTATCGGAACACTGGGCAGTGCGATCTTGGTGATCCATAAGTCCAGCAATTCCGTACAGGCGTTATCTACGCATTATACGAATATATCAGAGGCGTATGAAAACTATGGATTTGCCTATTGTTTTGCTAACAGCATCCTGGATACCGGAGTGAAAGAGCCGGACGGCTATGATGAGGCAATGGTAAAGAAGGTTACCGATTCGTTGAAAGATGAACCAAGCAGCACGAAAAAACCGAATGTGATCTTCGTGCAGTTGGAATCCTTCTTTGATGTAGCAAATGTCAACGGATTGGAGTTTTCCAAGGATCCGTTACCGGTATTTCATCAGTTGCAAAAGGATTACAGTTCCGGAAAAGTGACGGTGCCAACAGTCGGTGCAGGTACCGTAAACACAGAGTTTGAGATCCTGACGGGAATGCGTCAGCACGACTTTGGAGTTAGCGAGTATCCTTATAAAACGATCTTAAAGAGTACGGCTTCCGAAAGCATTTGTACGGATCTTAAGACGCTTGGTTATACCGCGCATGCCGTGCATAACAACGAGGGTACTTTTTATGGTAGAAATACGGTGTTTGCCAATTTGGGATTCGATACTTTTTCTTCGATGGAATATATGAACGGTTTGACCGACAATTTGAACGGCTGGACGAATGACGATGTACTTCCGGGAGAGATCCTGCAGACATTGGATTCTACAGACGGACCGGATTTTACGATGGCGATCACGGTGCAGAGTCATGGCAAATATAATGACATCACTTTAGATGATCCGGAAGTGACGGTGACGGGAGCTCCGGAAGGCAAAGAAGAGATGTATACCTATTATGTCAATCAGATCTATGAGGTCGATAAGATGATCGGTGATCTGGTTAGCAAACTGTCGCAGAGAAAGGAAGATACGGTGCTCGTATTGTATGGGGATCATCTTCCAAGTTTGGATCTGCAGAAAGAAGATTTGAAAAATGCAGATCTGTACCAGACACAGTATGTTATTTGGGACAATATGGGATTAAAGCATAAGAAGAAAAATCTTGCGGCGTATGAGTTGTATTCTGAGTGCCTGAACCGTATTGGCATCCATGAAGGCGTCATTACCAAATATCACCAGCAGACATCGCATAAGAGCAAGCAGTATTTGTCCGGTCTGACAACACTGACTTATGACCTGCTGTACGGTGACAATTATGTGTACGGTGGGGAAAATCCGTTTCAGGCGACAGAGTTGCAGATGGGAACGAAACCGGTCACGCTTGATACCGTGCAAAAGACGACATCCGGTTTTGTCGTGAAGGGTGAGAATTTCACACCATACTGTAAAGTCTACTATGATGGCAAGATGGTGGAGTCGACCTGGGTGGACGAGAATACATTGCAGCTGGATGAGGAGTTTGTACTGGAGGAGGCTGACCCCGAGCAGACAGAGGAAAGCTCGGAAGAGGTGGAAGACCCAAGAGATGTTCCAAATGCCTTTGTAGTTGAAGTTCAGACTGAAGATGGAGTGGTATTGTCGAGCACAGATAGTTATCCGGCTTCTGCCGTAAAATAGAAAATAAGAAGAGGTAAGAGAGTTCTTTCCTGTCGAAAGATGGGGAAGGACTCTTTTTTTTGTTGTCATCTTTAGACAGGATTCGCATAGGCAATCTCCTATACTGGGAACAGAAAAAGGGAAGGAACGGATCAGAACCGAGTGCGATAGCCGGAAGGGAGGCGGTGTACATGGTCATTTATGTAGATATGTACTTCATCTTGAATTTCATTCTGAACCTTTTTCTGGTAGAAGTAACGGCTTTGCTGTGGGGTAAAAAAACATCCGTGATGCGCTGTGCTACGGCGGCCTTTGTCACTGCTTTTTTCGACACAGGCTTATATATTGCTGCAGCGCATGTCGGCAAATGGCTTTTTCTTTTGAGCCTTTTGCTGATCCCGGTCTTGTTGGCACTCGCATTACGACCGATCGGTTTATTGCAGTGGAAAAAAGTGAGTTTATTGTTTGTCACTGTTGTAATGGTGACAGGAGGGATCTTGACGGCGTTACTGCAGGGATATTATCTCAATGAGCGCGCCGGAGAGTTGCTGCAAAAACATACAACAGCCTGCGTGGTTGGAGGGATTGCTGCTCTTCAAGTCATTTTTCTGCTGCTTGCAAGACAGTTAAAAGAGATGGGAAGAGAGGCGGCATCGACCAAAGAAGGCTTGTTGCGCCATGACGGAAAAGAGTATGCGGTGCGTGTGCTGTTTGATACAGGTAACAGGCTGCTTTCACCTTATACGGGAGAGGCGGTTGCTGTGATCTCTGATACATTGGCGGCAAAGATTGCCTTGGAAAAAGGTCAGTTACCGGTATACATACCATATCATTCGATCGGAGGCGGAGGGATCATGCCGGCATATCGGGTGGGGTGCTTGACCATAGCAGGAAAGACGGTCGCAACCCATTTTTTATGTGCAGTCAGTCAAGGGCTACAGGCGGATCAGGGGATTC
>JALEPA010000136.1 GCA_022766515.1 Lachnospiraceae bacterium
TGATCGTGATCATGTTAAGCAGCAAAGCCAAATAACTTTTCTGTATGGTATTTTGTTCTATCCATCGAAATCCCTGTTTTTCCACTTTTCCTACTCCATTTGCTTTTCCCGCCTTATCATGATGCCGCGACAAGCACCTGCCGCACATTCGCATACTCTGCATACAATCCGGCAAGCTCTCTGTCTGTCACTACAATGACAAAGGCATATTTATGCAGCACATTGTGGTTTCGGATATACCCATCCACATCTGCACTGCGAAAACTGATATTTCCATCCAACATTCTTCGTTCATACAGATCTCTTGTATAAATCTCTTCTACATTATATTTCCGGTACGCCGCTCCATCCTTTTCAAAGATCACGCTGTCGAAAAACTTTTCCTCTTCCAGTAGATCACTTGCGATACTGCTCGCCGTCTCGACAATGTGACTCCGGTATTCCGGATCCCTGCCATTGTGTTCCGACAAAGCAAGGAACAGGATCACCTCTTGGTTTGCCGGAGTATCCAGCTCTCTCACCACTTTCCTGCCCAGCTTTTTGGACAGTTTCCAATGGATCGTTTTGATGCTGTCACCTTTTTGGTAATCCCTAATATCCAAAATTTCTGTAATATCATTTCCCTTGCGGCGCAAATAACGGTTTTGTATGTTTTGCACATCCGGTGCAGACAGATCGATCTCATACTCTTCTGTCATTGCCTTTCCCGGATAGGCATAGCCTGCCGCTGTTAACTGCTCTTTCACCTTGCGCTGAAATACGCCCACAAAATCACTGACTACAAGGCGTTGTATCTCCACTTCTACTCTGCCGCAAAACAGACTTTCCAAAGCAAGTACCAACTCCTTTTCGCCTCGTGGAGCAACGGATACTTCCTGCACAAACTCTTCTCCCTGATCGGTCAGGCAGTTCCATACCGTTCCCTGCACTAACACACGAAATGCCGGAAAAAAAGCTTGATTAACAACTTTTAGATGGATTTCAAAGACTGTCCCCTCCGCATCCGATGGCTGTTCTGTCACCGAGAGTGCCGCCGACACTTTTCCGGCCAAATAAAGATTAGCGCACCACATGATCAGTGCAAAAAGGACCAGACCCGCAAATAAGTAGAAGGTCACTGCGGCATTGGTCCATACAAACAAGCCAAATGCCAGCAAAGTCATACAAGCATAACCAATCTTTCCTCTCATGAACTTCTCCTTTTCTCTGCCTGACTGTCTGCATCATTTTTCAAAAACGGGGGTAGGTGGAACTTGCCCCTTTCCCCCGATCGGTTACATTGTCTGATCATTTGCGTAACAGCTTTGGTCGATCCACCTGTTCCATGATCTGTTCCAAAATACTCTGTGCCGAAATATTCTCTCGCCTTGCCTTCGTGTTCAGGATCAAACGATGTGCACACACATCCACAAAGACTGCCTGAACATCCTCCGGCACCACATACGCTCTTCCCTGACACACTGCATACGACTTCGACATCTCTGCCAATGCACCCACTCCACGCGGACTGATTCCTAACTCCACATAGGGATGATTTCTCGTCTGCTCGCATAAAGCGATCATATAACGAAGAACATCTTCCTGCACCTGCATATTTTTCACAAAGCGCTGCATTTCGGTCACCTGTTCTGCCGTCATAACAGCTTGAACCGGTTCCATAATGTCGTGCTCTGATACATTCTGCAAGATCGCCAACTGGCTCTCCGCATCCGGATATCCCATCGACAAACGGATCATAAAGCGATCCAGCTGCGAATCCGGAAGTGCCTGCGTTCCACCGCTGGTGATCGGATTTTGTGTTGCCATAACGACAAACGGCTGCATTAACACATGTGTCACACCATCTACCGTTACTCTTCCCTCTGCCATTGCCTCTAACAATGCCGACTGTGTTTTGGAAGAAGTACGATTGATCTCATCGCCTAACAGCAGATTACAATGCACTGCTGCTCCCTCAACATATTCAAACGCATTGGTCTGTTCGTTATAGATCGACATACCTACGATGTCGCTCGGCATGGTATCCGGTGTAAACTGAATACGCTTGTTCTCAAATCCCAATGCCTTAGAAAAAGCCTTTGCCAGCGTTGTTTTACCCAAACCGGGAACATCCTCCAAAAGAATGTGTC
>JALEPA010000145.1 GCA_022766515.1 Lachnospiraceae bacterium
GCAACATCTGATGTAAGCTGCTCTTCGTTAATCTTCACTAACTTATCAGCAGCATCCTTCTTTTTCTTCGCCTGCAGATCTTCATAGGCACTCAATAAAGTGTCATATACTTCCTGCACTGTAGATACCTGTCCGGAGTCTCCTCCCTGCAGATCTTTCAACTGGCTCTGCAGATCTTTGACCTGACTTTGCAAAGAATCATTCTGGCTTCGCAGTGTCGCTACATCGCTGTCACTGGCTGCCTGATTCTCACTATACTGTTTGAAATTTTTGTTGGCATCTGATGCCAGATTTGACCGCAAATGTGGGAACACCAAAAAGTACATGACAGCCAAACCAATGATCACTCCGATCATGACATTGACAAACGGCAGTACCGATGGCCGCTCCTCTTTGTATGGTGTGATCGTTTTATACGCATCCATCGCAACATCCGGAAGTTTTGATGCCTTTTTGGCATTTTCCTGTTCTGTCTTCACTGCTTTCATCACAGGATCCGACTTATTTTTCATATCGGAAAGTTCTTTCAGATAACGCAATGTTGTCGTATTCGTCACATCGATCTTGATCGCTGCACGCATCAGACGATATGCTCGCGCACGATTATCCCTACGGCCTGTCTTCATGTATAACAGCGCCAACAGCTGACTGGCACGAATAAAATTCGGATTGAGATTGACTACCTTTTTCAACTGAATGATCGCCATATCCTCATCGCCATGTTTCGCTGCATTCAATGCCATATTGTACTTTCTGACGGTTTGATTTACCATATCCAGCTTGTTTGGATTGGATTGGATCTTTTGGATATATTCATCCGCATCGTTATCCTTATCCTGGTAATGTTTACTCAGCACCCATTCGCTAAGTGCCGCAACGATCTCACCCTCTTCATAGTAGATCAATCCCAGCAGATTTCTGGCACTGGTATTTAATTTGTTAAACTGTAAACTCTGTCTCAAAGAACTGATCGCACCGGACAAGTCCCTGATCTTTGCCTGACTCAATGCTTTGTTGTAATAACTGTTAGATAAGCTGACCGTCTTGCGATAGTCGCGCAGATCCTGTCCACAATTATCACATCTTTTCTTTGTAAAGGCTACTTCCGAATTACATCTTGGACAATTCATCGCTCTTCCACCCACTCTTCCGGAGCTCCTGTCGCCCCTTTGATCTCCCCTTTCAGGATCGTCTGCAACAAATCCGTAATATCGGTTGTATTGTTTCCATAAATCGCATCCTCTGCCTGGTCAATATCCAAGCTAGGCTGAAATTTTGCCAACTCTGCCTCGAAATCCATCTTACTCTACCTCCTGCTCTACTGCAATACTATTTCTACGCAAACTTCGACATCGCATGAAAACTACTCTCATGCCTAAGTCTTACGATGTTTTCTTGATTCTTTCGTCATCCTGGCATTGACGCCCCGCTATGCTTCATCAATATGATATACGATGATTCCATTGCCTCTGCGGGCATATTCTACATGTTGCTCCAGCTCTTGTATCTGTGTTTTCATTCCATTGACGGAAATGCAGGTTCCCGGATGCACATAACGGTCAACTGTCACCTTCGCCACATTTGACCTTTCCATCGCCAGGACAGTCGCCTGTATCTTTTTCTCTACTTCACTAATTTCTGTATCTTTTTCTATCTTACCACGCATCAGGACACGCTTCTTCTCCATCAGAGCAGCATCTTTCGTCTGTTCCATCAGAGTATCTATGCGATCAATCCCCTGTGCGATCCGCTCCAATTCATCCAATGCTTTTTTCTTGGACTCCGTCAGCAGATTCATCTTCGCCACAAGATTTCCCGCAACACCTGCTTCAACCTGATTTTCCACTTCAGATACATTTCCGATATTGGTTGCCTTGATCTGTCTTTGTGCGCTGACACGACCACCTATGATGCTGCCAAATCTACCGGACACGACCACATCTTCTCCTGCCTCGATCTGACAGTTCATGATCGCATTCGCATTGACACATCCCTCCGCACGGATCGTACACTGCTCAAAAAACTTCGCACTGACATTTCCTTTTGCCCGGATAAATCCCTTTCCATTACCCTGCATACCATTCTTCAAGGTAATATCACGGTTTGCCTGGAGATCTGCTCCTTCCACAAATCCATCTACCAAGATGGAACCTTTTTCCGAAACGACCGATACACCGGATCCTACATTTCCGCGAATACGAATATCTCCTCGGAAACAAATGCTGCCTGTGGAATTGGTTAGATCACCCTCTACCACAAACTCCTGATCGATGAAGATCTTATCCATAGCCTCCACGATCTTACCGCTGCGATTAGCGATATAGGTACATCCATCTTCGGCACACGCGAAACCTTTTCCGGATAATCTGGCAAGATTCTTTCCCTTGTGGGCGACCAGAATATTGCCGTGTACATCCATACCATCCTTCGCCTCCGTCGCCGGATGATAAATGGCAATCACATCTCCTTCTTCTACCGAAGGAATATTGCCATACTGGCTGTAATCCACCGAACCGTCTTCCAAAATTTTCGGTTTGTGATCCGTTTCCCGATGAAACGCATACTCATACCAACCGTCTTTTCCATTCACGGAAGGCGTTCCCTTCGCAACAACTACCCATCGATCATACAGCATTCCGTTTGCCAGCTGCTGAATTGTTTCCTCCTGCAGTCCACTGGTGACGCCTGCCTCACTGAGCCGATTTTTCAACAATGCTACCGTGTAAGGACTCTCACTTTGTTGAATCCACACGCTTGCAGAAAGCTGATCCTCTGCAACCATGATCTGAATTGGTTCCTGATTGTTCTCTGTCTGAAAATCTGTCATGGTCAAACGCCCCCTTCCCTACAAGATATGCCTTACTCTACTATGACCTGTCGTGTTACAGGCTGCTATACGAGCATTTTATCATTTTGTAAAGAGGACGCAGTACGCACTTCTGTGTATACTGCCTCCTCTTTTGATTTTAGCATAAGGATTCTTATATTACAAGAAAGGGAATGATGAATTTTCTCTTACTTTTCTAAGGCTTTTAATTCCTCTTCCACTTTCGCCATCATGGCTGTGTATTTTTCAAGTTTTGCGCGTTCTTCCGCAACCTTTGCCTCCGGTGCTTTGCTCATAAATTTCTCATTTCCAAGCATTCCATTGACACGCTTCAACTCGCCCTCCAACTTCTTCTTTTCTTTGGTGAGCCGCTCTTTTTCCTTGGCAAAGTCAACCAAGTCAGCAAGAGGCATATACGCTGTTGCCTTATCGATCACAACAGATACCGCATTGTCCTCAATGCCAGTCTTGTCTGTCTGCACATGCACCTCTGATGCAGAGATCATATGCTGATATGCCGGGATCAACTCTTCCAATGCTGCACCGGTTGCCGCATCATCTGCTACGAGATATACAACTGCCTTACGGGAAGGAGCTACATTCATTTCCGTGCGGATATTTCGGATACCGCGAATCAGGTTTTTCATGAGTTCTGCCTTTGTTTCAGACTGCTCATCTTCCCACTCCTCACGGTAAACCGGCCAGTTGGAGATCATGATGGATTCTTCCTCTGACTGCAATGTGCAGAAGATCTCCTCTGTGATAAATGGCATATATGGATGAAGAAGCTTCAAAGACTGGATCAGTACCGTCTTCAAAGTCCAGAATGCTGCATTTGCAGAAGCCGGATTCTCCTCTTTTGCAAATAATCTTGGCTTAACAAGTTCGATGTACCAATCGCAGAATTCTGTCCATACAAAGTCATAAATCTTCTGTACTGCCACACCTAACTCATATTTCTCCATGTTCTCTGTGACATCTGCTGCCACACGATTTGCTGCAGACAAGATCCAACGGTCGATCACTTCCAGATCCTCTTTTGCAGGCTCTGTGATCACATTGTCGCCCAGATGCATCATGATGAAACGAGAAGCATTCCATACTTTATTGGCAAAGTTACGGCTTGCCTCTACTCGCTCCCAGTAGAAACGCATATCATTACCCGGTGCATTGTTGGTTACCAAAGTAAAACGAAGCGCATCCGCACCATACTTATCAATGACCTCCAAAGGATCAATACCGTTGCCAAGCGACTTACTCATCTTACGGCCCTGGCTGTCTCTAACCAGTCCGTGAATCAATACCGTATCAAATGGCACTTTTCCGGTATGCTCCAAACCGGAGAACATCATACGCATAACCCAAAATGGAATAATATCATAACCTGTTACCAGAGTGCTTGTTGGGTAGAAGTAATCCATCTCCTCTGTGTTATCCGGCCATCCAAGTGTACTGAAAGGCCAAAGTGCGGAGGAGAACCAAGTATCCAGCGTGTCAGGATCCTGTCTCATTGGCTTGCCGCATTTTGGACAGTTGCAGGTATCTTCTTTCGTAACAACCATTTCGCCACAATCATCACAGTAAAATGCCGGAATCTGATGTCCCCACCAAAGCTGACGGGAAATACACCAGTCACGAATATTCTCTAACCAATGAAAATAAGTCTTTTCAAAATGTGTTGGTACAAACTTAGTATCTCCATTTTTCACTGCATCAATTGCCG